>CALWVB010000001.1 GCA_944384895.1 uncultured Clostridia bacterium
CCCCTTTGTCAACTACTTTCTTTCCCTTTTTTTACTCTTTTTTATTTTTTCTATGCCAGTACAATCAATTTCATCTAATGCCGCCTTTAAATCCAATCCAAATACATTATTTTCGCATAATATTTCATTCAAAGGAACTAAAACAAAAGCTCTATCCATCATTCTTGGATGCGGTAATGTCAGTTCTTTACTGTTTATATTTACATTTTGATATAAAATAAGATCAATATCAATAATTCTTTCTCTCCATCTCTGTTTACGTATTCTACCAATCGCTGCTTCTATCCCTAAACAAGCTCCTAATAACGCATGGGGAGATAAATATGTATCAATTAATAAACATTGATTAAAAAAATCCGGCTGATCGGTTACTCCCCAAGGCGGTGTTTTATAAATAGATGAACTATTTATAATCCTAGTTTCAGGAAGTAATTCAACAGCCGAATTTACTGTTTCTATATTTTCTAATACATTTCCTATATTGCCGCCTATCCCTAATACCGCATATGGCATAAAAATCACCTTCCTCGGAATATTTCTACTCCGGTATAATCAAAGTCAGCTGCAATAGGAGCTCTTGGTTTCATTAATCTTAATTCAATTTGATCTATTTCATCAAATTCTTTAAATATATTATCTATTACATATTGTGCTGCAGCTTCAAGCAAATTAAAATTCTTTTCTGTAAGTGATTTTCTTATAATTTTAACTATCTTTGCATAACTAATCGTATCTTTGATATCATCACTATAACATGCCATTAATAGATCTGCATAAATAGTTGCATCTACTATAAATATTTGTCCTTTTTCTTTTTCTTCTTCATTTACTCCATGATACGCGAATATTCTCAGGCCCTTAATTATGATTTTATCCATCCTTTTATTATACCCTCCCAAGTATTTTATCTATTAGTTTTGCCGCTTGTACCGCTTCAAATACATCATGCGCACGTAATATATCTGCGCCGCCTAGCTGTGCTATTGTATGCACAGCAATTGTACCTGCAATTCTTTTATCAAATGGTACATCTGGGTCAGCCGTTATTCTTTTTCTTGAAGCGCCTACTAAATATGCTATATTATCACGCTTTAATTCATTGGTATTTTTTAATAATTCAAAATTTTCTTTTTCAGTTTTGCCAAAACCTATACCAGGATCAAGACAAATATGATTAATATCCATTCCAGCTTCCAATGCTTTACTAATTTCTATATCAAAAAATTCTTTTACATTACCTGTAACTCCTAATTGATATTCATATTCGCCGTTAGATTTAGCCGCATCGCCTGGATGCATTATAATAATTCCTGCATCATAAGCCGCTGCAATTTCAAGCATACGAATATTTTTACAGCCTGTTATATCGTTGATAATTGATACGCCCAATTCCAATGCTCTTTCAGCTACATATGGATAAAATGTATCAATTGATACCGGTATATCTATACCTTTTTCAAATATGCATTTTAAAACATCTTCTAAACGAGCCCACTCTTCCGCTTCGCTTATTAAATTATAATTAGGCCGTGTTGATTGCGCTCCTATATCTATTATATCCGCTCCTGCATTAATCATTTCATAAACATGGTTAATTGCATCATCTTTGGAAAAATATTTTCCTCCATCGGAAAATGAATCAGGCGTTATATTAAGGATTCCCATTATATAGGTTTTTTTACCTAATCCAAGTTCAAAATTTCTGGCTTTAAAAATATTTTTCAATATAACCAACCCATCCTTTATTCTGTCAAAAGAGCCATAACTTCTGCTCTAGTTTTAGCTTCTGTACGCATTATTCCTCTTAAAGCAGATGTCTGCGTCCTTGCGCCAGCTGCTCTTATACCTCTCATTGTCATACATAAATGCTCTGCATTTATTATAACTGCAACTCCATGCGGCTGTAATTCCTTCATAATAAAATCTGCTACAGAGGCTGTTAACCGTTCCTGTATTTGAGGACGGCGAGCAAAACTATCTACTATTCTCGCCAGTTTTGATAATCCTAATATTCTGCCGTTTTTCGGTATATATGCAATATGAGCAACGCCGACAAATGGCAAAAGATGATGTTCACATATAGAATATAGTGGAATATCTTTTACTATTACCATTTCATCATTGCTTACATCTGTAAATATTTTTATATGTTTTTTGGGATCATCATCTAATCCTGAAAAAATTTCTTCATACATTCTTGCAACTCTATCCGGCGTTTCTATAAGACCTTCTCTATCCGGATCTTCACCGATTGCATATAATAACTCTCTTACTGCGGCAGTAACTCTTTGTTTATCTATCATTTTATTTATAAATACCTTTCTTTATTTAACTTATAATATATTAATAACTATGATTTGGCATTACATAAACTGAAATTATACCGGAACTTTCATCAAGTCCATAATATACAAAATCTTCACGATAATATTTTTCGCCCAAAGCATCATTAGCTGACTTTAAACAATCATATATCATACCTTGATTTTCATTTACAAGATAATTTAAATATTTCTTTTGTTCATTTTTATTTAATCCAGCATATATTTCTATAAATCCATCATGTTTTTCAGACATTCTTATAAGTTCATTGGTAGTAGCCTCTTGAACAGCAGCGTTTGGATCTGTAAAATTAAGCTGTTTATATATAAAATAATTAGCCGTCGTGCCATTTGCATATTGTGGTGTAAAACCCCAATGGTCCTTTGATATTACTTCTTCAGATACATTAAAATATTTATGTTCTGTTCTATTGCCAATAAGCTCATAATTACTTTCATCACCTGTCACCGGTACATATGCTCCGCTTTTTATACCCCATAAATCCTTATCATTCCATGTAGCGTCAAGATGATAAGGCGTACCGTTAAAAAGCACTACATTCCAAGCATGAGCAACAGCAGATCCCGCTGTCTCATCATTCCTTATTCCTGTTATAAACCGGCTTTCTATACCAGCTTCACCTAATAATAATTGCATAGCTCTCGCATATCCGGCACAAGTTGCATTTTTTTCTACAATCGCTCCATATGCCGTATGACAATTTATTCTATCGCCAACCGTACCTTCATTTATGAATTGTTGAAATGCTTCATCATCATATGTACATCTTTCTGTAAGCCAGTCGTGAAGATATAATTCCCTGTCAAATTCACTCATACCAGGTTCTAATCCTGCTAATGCTTCAGAAATAGCATTATAAAGCTCTTGCTGTGCTTTATCTTTTTCTTCTTTATTATCATATATATAACTCATTTTACAATATGCTGTTGTAAATTCAGTATAATCAGTCTTTTTTTCAACTCCTGGAAGCAAAGAAAATATTCCATTAAAAAATTTTGTAAATCCTATTCCCAGATTATCTGTTGCTGTCCAACAAAGCTCCATACTTTCCGCAATCCAGAAATGCTGCGGATTATCTGCAAAATATGCGGATGTAGCTTTAGTTAAATCGTCTGTTGTAACTCCTTTTGCAAGGCGTACATTCCCTGTATACATTTCTTCAACAGTATAATACATATTAAGATAAATTTCTTTTTGTTTATCAGTCAAAGTCGTATAATAATATTTTGTATTAACAGGTTTAAAACCTGCTTTAATTCCTGGACTATTTTCGTCCTGTTCTACTATAAATGTTTCTGGTATTTCATCAATACTAATATAACCTGATTTGTTACATCCTGTTATAGTAAATATAATGATAACCGTTAACATTACTGAAATTATTTTTTTAGTATATTTGCTCCTATAGCCTTTCATATTTCCTCCAGAGCGATTATGTATATATGTATATATGTTTTGTAAAAAATATTTTATTTTTTACGTATTAAATATATAGGCCACAATAATATTATGTAAATTGCATGGGCAAAATCTTTTGATGTAATCTTATTATCGTTTTCTTCTCCATGCAAGCCTTGAAATTTCATAAAAATAGCAAAACCTGCAATTAAATACCCAGCAAATATTAATTTTAATGCAAACCAAAAATAATCCATTATTTCATCTCCAATTATATAATAGAGTCTGATTTTTTTAAATATGCTGCTATTTTATTTAATTAAATTTTAAAATTATCTCTAATACATATAATGGCTGCTCTATAGTGACATATTCAATTTCATCCTGTAAAGCCTTATTACTAATTTTAGCATAATCTATATAATCAAAAATACTATTTTCATTTATTAAACTATTAACAGCTTTATCAAAAGCTTCTTTATTTGAAAATGCAATTTCTATTTTCTCCGTTTGATTTACGGCACAGTCTGATATTATATTTTTAACGGTTAAACTTGCATTATTATCCCAATTATCAAATAATAAATTATTTTTCTTATAAAAATTTTCCTCCATAGAAGAACAGTCTACCCATATAAATTCATCATGTGTTCTTGAGATAACATCACTGCTTACATTAAAATAAATATGTGAAACATCTTGTTTATCATCTATATCATCCCATGTTGGGTCAAGATGATATTTATTTTCGTTTATCGTTACTATATTCCACATATGAGGCTGTTTATCTTCACCAGCAACTCCTGAAATTAATGTTGTTTCTATTCCTATATTATTTAATAGCAGCTGCATAGCCCTGGCATAACCTTCACATACAGCTTTGCCTTCTACTAAAGCTCCATATGCACTATAAGCTGATTCATTACTATCATATCCTAAATTTGCCGCTTCATTATCATATTCACATTTTGATAAAAGCCAATCATGCAATATAAGCTCAGCTTCATATTCACTCTGCATATTATTAATCAATGATTTAGCCTCAGCTAAAGAACTATTAAACAAATCCAGATATAGATTTTTTTGATCAAGATCTTCACAGCAATATTCCAGCTGAATATATTTTTTATTATTTCTTGTTAATATA
>CALWVB010000002.1 GCA_944384895.1 uncultured Clostridia bacterium
CCGCCTGTTATTGACATGCAATCAAACAGATGGTATATATAAAACAAGGGTGAAAAGCTCATTCTTAAGCCTTTCACCCAGTCTTATCATAGAAGAATCTCTTTTACAGACTTTTCTTCATAGGCCCGCGGCTTTAGTAACGCCATATTTTTCAGCATATTTAATTAAGGATAGACGATAGAGCATATCTTGTGTTATATTAGTCATAGCAGAGAACTCCTTTTGTGGGGTATCTTTTTTTCTTGCCATAAAATAAACCTCCAAACTGTTATCTTACATCAGTTTGAAGGTTTACACAAACTTTGGGATACTCTCAACGGTCTCCAGCAGGTCCACTTTGGGATACTTCCATAAGATATGCCATTAGTTTGCTTTCTCCTTTCGAATGGTTAGTGTCGCACTTCTTTCTACCAGAATTCTACAAACCATGTCTCTTTTTATCTACTTTTAATTTGCGAAACTTATTCTACCTTATCCGTCATTTGTATGCGATGTACCGATTTCTTTTCTTTTGACATAATAAAAGTCCTCCTATGTTTTAGATTTTATCATAGAAGAACTCTTTAATAACATAATTTACAGAAAAAGTTTCATACTGCCTGCTTTGAAATAATTGTCCAAAAACTTAACAACTTCCTATTGGGTAATACTCAAAACCAAGTTTTCTTACAGCATTTTTGTTATACTGATTCCTTCCGTCAAATATAATAGCTTCTTTAAGTCGCTGTTTAATCTCATCAAAGTCAGGGCTTCTGAATTCTTTCCATTCCGTAACAAGTATAAGGGCATCGGCATTATTAAGAGCCGTGTATTTACTGTGCTCAAACTCTATGCTGTTATTTCCGGCAAATATTCTTTTTGCTTCTTCAGTTGCTTTTGGGTCAAAAGCCTGAACCTTTGCGCCCATTTTAGTAAGTTCATTAACAACAACTATTGACGTAGCCTGACGCATATCGTCAGTTTCAGGCTTAAAGGCAAGACCCCATAAAGCGAATGTTTTTCCTGAAAGATTACTTCCATACTTAGCAATTATTTTATTTACAATAATCATTTTTTGGTCTTTGTTAACAGCCTCCACGTTTTCAAGTATTCTGGCGTTGTATCCGTTATCCTTTGCTGTTTTTATAAGAGCTTGTACGTCTTTTGGAAAACAGCTTCCACCGTAGCCGCAACCGGCATATAAAAAGCTGTAGCCTATTCTGCTGTCGCTTCCCATTCCAAGACGGACATTATTAATATCTGCTCCCACTTTTTCACATATATTGGCCATTTCATTCATAAAAGATATCCTTGTGGCAAGCATGGCATTGGAAGCGTATTTCGTCATTTCAGCGCTTTTTACGTCCATAACAATAAACCTGTCGTGATTTCTTATGAATGGAGAGTAAAGCTCTCTCATAATGTCGGCGCACTCGCTGTCAGGAACGCCTATAACAACACGGTCGGGACTCATGCAGTCTTTAACCGCAGAGCCTTCTTTAAGGAATTCCGGATTTGAAACAACCTTAAACTTAAGGTCAGAATTTCTAAGAAGTAATTCATTTTGAATTACTTCTTCTACTCTGTGGGCAGTACCTACAGGAACCGTGGACTTATCCACAACTATCATATCGTGAACCATATACTGGCCTATTTCTTTGGCAACCGCCAAAACGTACTGAAGGTCGGCGCTGCCGTCCTCGTCCATTGGAGTTCCAACGGCTATAAAGCAAATGTTTGTATTTGCCAAAGCTTCTTTAATATCCGTTGTAAAATTAAGAGTTCCCGCATCGTGGTTTTTTAATACCATTTCCGAAAGGCCAGGCTCATAAATCGGTATTATTCCCTGTTTAAGCTTGTTTATTTTTCCCTCGTCTGTGTCAACACAGTATACCTTATTTCCCATTTCCGAAAAGCACGTTCCGGTTACAAGGCCAACGTAACCTGTGCCTATGATTGAAAGTTTCATTGTTACACCTCTTAGTTTTTTAAAAACTTATGAATCAATTCTTTTATATTTATAACCTTAATAAAATTAAAAGTCATAATAGTTAAAATGTATAAAACAAAATATAAAAATCCGAGAATTAATATATTATCAATAAAAATATAGTTTGATAATACTTTTAAAGCTATCCAAATAAAAATATTAAAAAGCAACATTTTTATATGTTTCTTTTCCAGCTCAATTTTAAATATCTTACTTGCATATTTATATGAAAATATAAGAGCCAAAATAGTACATAAAAATCCTGCTAAAGCAGTCCCTGATATGCCAAATTTTTTGGTAAGAACAATACATAAAGGCACATCTGCTATAAGAACCAATATTGACAGCATGGAAGAAAACTTCTTTTTGCCTGTAGAAGATATAATCATATTAAGTATAACTACTATCCCCATTAAAAAATGCGACACAGCTAAAATACTTAAAGCTCCGGATGCTGATATATATTCTTTGCTGTAAAAAGAAGTTAAAAGCCAATTTGAACTTGCAGATATTATAACCGCTACAGGCATTATGAACGTCAAAATAAGACTTATTATAGACTTTATTGTTTCGTTCGCCTCATATATTTTCCCTTCAGTATAATAGCTTGTAACAACAGGTATTACTATTCCGAAAAATGATGACAGCATAAAATATGAAACTTTGCCAAAATTAAGTGCTCCTGTATAAAATCCCGCCATATTTTCATTTTCAACAACGGCTTTTACAACAAGTACATCAATACTTAATACCGCTGAAACAATAATAAAAAATATAGAAAAAGACAATGCATTTTTAGCATAGCTGATAAATTTTATTTTTTTCTCAAAATGTCCATAAAGTTTACTTCTATTTAAAAATACAGTTACCAAACCCATTATAAGAGCAACAACATTTGATGTAATAAATCCAAGTTCAGTCCCTAATACAGCATTATTTACACCATATAAAACCCAGTAGACAATACTTAATTTTGCTATTGAATATAAAATTATAATACTTGACCCTGATTTAAAGCATTTTATTCCCTCATTAATACCAACGAACAAAACATATATTCCATTTAATAGAATAATAAATGCAGCAACTTTAAAATAATAATTCAAACTTTTATCAGATAATATTTGGGCAAAAAAGTTAGCTCCAAAATAATTTATTGAAAACATTATAATTATAATTAATATCTGAAATAAAAAAGCCTTAAATAACAAATCTTTTACTTGGTATCTTTGTTTTGATAATTCATTCGAAATAGATTGCCTTGCACCATTGTTCAAAAACAGATACTCAAAGTCAAGTATTGTTATAATTGTTCCTATAACACCATATTCGGCAGGAGTTGACACAGAGCCTAAAAAATAGTGTATGAAATAGCTTATTGTAACAAATAAAATATTATTTATTATATTAAAAAGTATGCCTGAGTACATATACTTCCTCTTTATAATTTATACTTTTATATTTTTTATGAGTTTACAAATTCTGTCAACGCTACTAATACTTAAATCAGCATATAAAGGTAAAGAAAGTATTTGTTTTGATATTCTAAGAGCATTTGGCGTTGTTTTTGAATCATAAATATTTTTATAACATTTAAATTCGTTTGCTATAGGATAAAAATATTTACGAGTAAAAATATTTTCTTTTTTTAATTCATCATATACATAGTCTCTTGTATAACCGTACATATTTTCATCTACAGTTATAGGAAAATATGCATAGTTGCTTACAACATCTTTTTGAGGTTCCAAGTATTTTATTCCATTTATTTCTGAAAGATTTTCTCTATACCTTTCTACTACAAGTTTTCTTTTTTCAATATTCTCATTAATATGCTTTAAATTACACAATCCCATAGCAGCTTGGAATTCATTCATTTTAGCATTAGCTCCTACACCATCAACCTCTTCTTCCGAACGTATTCCAAAATTTTTAAGACTATATAATTTGTTTTTTAAATAAATATTGTTATTAAAACAAGCGGCTCCTCCCTCAATAGTATTAAAAACTTTCGTTGCATGAAAACTGAGCATTGAAGCATCGCCAAAATTTACTATTCCTTTTCCCTTATACTTTACACCAAATGCATGCGCTGCATCATAAATAACTTTAAGATTATGCTTTTTAGCAATTTCTTCAATTTTTTCAACATTGCATACATTACCATACACATGAACTGGAAGAATAGCAGAAGTTTTTTCTGTTATTAAGTCTTCTATCTTGTCTGTGTCTATAGTATATGTATCAGGTTCAATATCACAAAACACAGGCTTAAGACCGTTGCGCACAATTGCATGTGTTGTAGAAGCGAATGTAAACGGTGTTGTTATTACTTCTCCTTTCAAGTCCATTGCCTGTATTAAAAGTTCTAACGCCATATGCCCGTTAGTAAATAATGATACATTTTCAACTTCAAGATAATCTTCAAGTTCTTTTTCCAATTCATTATGAAATTCTCCCATGTTTGTAAGCCAATGAGTATCCCAAATTTTTTTAATCATATTTGTATACTCATCAAACTCTGGCATTGAAGATTTAGTAACAAATATTTTTTCCACTGTGCTACCACCTTTAATTATCTTTAATTTTTCTTAAAAACTCCATGTTCAATATTATCTTTTATAACCTTAGCAGGAATTCCTGCAACAATTTTGCCACAATCAACATCATGAATAATTGCACTATTCATTGCTGCTATACACCAGCTTCCTACATTAATAGCATTTTTAACTGATGTGCCAATTGCTAAATATGTGTTTTCGCCTATTGTGGTTTCGCCACCTATTATAACACCTGGCCCAACAACTACATTTTTTTTAATTATACAATTATGCCCAACGCATGCATGAAGATTTACAAAAACATTCTCATTTAACACTGCATTGGTTGAAATATGACAAAACTCAGCAACTACAACGCCTTTCCCTAATTTTGCACTTGGTTCAACAATGGATGTTACAGCAACTATTGTTGCAAAATTATATCCATCTGAATCAACTTTATCAAATAACAAACGCCTTGCATCAGGTTCTCCTGTGGCTATAACTACCTCTGAGTTTTCTTTATCTGCAATTTTCTTAAACTCTTCATAAGTAAATACTTCAAATCCGTCAAATACTTTTTCCTGTCTTACATCATCAATATAATAAATTTTATTCCATCTATTATATTTTTCCTGTATTCTCTTGCAATATTCAGCTATTTCCTGTCCAAGTCCACCACTGCAGTATATATATAAATTCTTTTTCATTTTTATCCTTCCTTTTTATTCTTAGTAAATACATTTTTAATACTGAATCCGAAATAGAAATTAATATAGAAAAAATGAAAAAGAATAAATAAATCTCAAATAAAAATCTCTGGATTTTTATTTGAAAACTTTTTTAGAATCGTTATATTTTACCATCTTAGCAGGAATGCCGCCAACTATAGAATTTTCAGGAACATCTTTTATAACGGCACTATTTATTGCAGTTATTGACCATTCTTTTATTTTTGCTTTGTTTATAACAGATGTTCCAATAGCTAAATAACAATTTTCTTCTATAATAACATTGCCTCCAAGGGAAACTCTCTCTGAAAGACAAGTATTTTTCCCTATTTTGCAGTCATGCCCTATAATACAATTATAATTAATAAATACATTATCTTCTATTAAAGTATCTGAGGCTATGATACAGAATTCTGATATTATTACTCCTTTTCCTATTCTTGCAGTAGGTGATACCATTGCCAACGGACTTATTATTGTAGCAAGGTTAAATCCATCTTTTTCAACTTTTTCATATAAATTTTTTCTATTTACAGGTTCACCTGTAGCTATAATTATTTCTGCCCTATCTCTACCTACAGTATTTTTAAATTTTTCATAAGAAAGTATTTTAAGCCCATAATATTCACTTTCGGTTCTTACATCATCAATAAAATATATACCATTCCAATATCCCCCCCCATTCATTTTTTGAATTTTCATAACTCTGTCAGCCATTTCTTTTCCCGCTCCACCGCTGCAGTATATATACAAATTTTTTTTCAAATAATCACCTTCTCAAATCAATCTAAAATTTTATGCAAAAGATTAATTGTATCGTCTAATTTAACATTATTTAAATAAACTTCTTTATTGTGTTTAAGAGTTTCATAGTCAAATTCCTCTATTTCATTTTTTATATCTTCTATATATTTAACTTTAATTCCTATTCTTCTAAAATATTTTGATGTTGATATATCTTTTTGCATATATAAAGTCTTATGTTTTGAAATCATAGTTCCTATGTTGCCAAGAGCCTCTTGCCTGTTATTATTAAATATTCCAACATCTATATCTTCCATCATAGCAAAATATTTGTCTTTAGGCATAAAATTATATATTGGAATAAATTTGTTTCCAAAAAGTTTTTTCCCTTTTTCTCCTACAGATTTTGCATATTTTTTACTTCCACCATAAGATAACGGACAGTATATATTTTCTATTTTATCATAGCAACTTTTCAACTTATTTAAAGCATCTATATGATTATTTGTTATGCTTGCAGAATTTCCTAAAAGCAAAACTTTCTTTTCTCTTATGCTTTTTTCCTTCTTAACTTCATCTGACATATCCGAACCGCTTATATAGATAAATCCATAAAATATTCGCTTATCTTCAATATTATACCATTCTTTTAAAATATCGCCTTCTTCTTTAAACATAGTTACGACTGTTCCCATATTTTTAATAACTTTTTTTCTAAATAGTTCATATATCATATGAAAAATTGTTCTTTTTTTACATGTATGATAAAAATATAAATCCTTTCCCCAAATTGACCATATACATTTATTACATATATTAGGATAAAAAAATAAAATAAGCAATAACATTGGTGAGGCTAAACAATGTATCATAACTTTATCAGATCGTTTCAGTTCTCTTAATAATTTAAGATGTCCAAATGGTAAAAACCATGATTTTAAAAAAGTCGTTTTAACTCCTATTTTTTCAAAATATTCATCTTTTTTACCATAATGAAACAATTCATGTTCTCTTAAATTAAATGAATTATCATACAAAACTTTAAAAAATTCTTTTGAAAATTTTTTTTGATCATTAAAAATATGCAGAATCATAAATCAAAACCTCTATTTATTATTACTATCCATCTTTCTTACCCTATACTGAATATCCTCCAGCAATTTCCTATTTGCGGCTATTATATCAGCCTGAAGTCCTATAACAATTATCTGAACACCCATTAAAATAAGTATTGCGGCAAGTATCAAAGACTGCGTGTGTCCGGTTCCCGTTCCTGTAAAAACAAAATACAAAAACCTTAAACCTATTAAGAAGCCTATTGTAAATATAATAGAACCTATAGCTGAAAAAAACTTAAGCGGCTTGTACATCATGAACGACCGCACTATAACCGATGCCGAGCGTTTCATATACCTCCACATACTGCTGAAAAGCCTTGAAGGTCTTGTTTCACCGTTTGTTCTTATAGGCACTGAGGTCATAGCTATTTTATCATAGCCAGCCTGTATAATTGTCTCAAGAGTATATGTATACTCGTTAGTTACATTAAGTCTTAAGGCCGCCTCGCGGGAGTACGCCCTAAAGCCGCTGGGAGCATCGGGAATATCCGTTCCTGACGCTATTCGTACAACCCAGCTTCCCAAATGCTGGAATTTCTTTTTCTTCCATGAGAAATGCTCCGTCTGGTCAATTGGTCTTTCTCCTATCACAATGTCAGCCTTATTATCAAGTATTGGTCTTACAAGCTTTTCTATATCCTCTCCGCAGTATTGGTTATCCGCGTCTGTATTGACTATAATATCGGCTTCCAAATGAAGGCAGGCGTCAAGACCAGCCATAAATCCTCTGGCAAGACCTTTGTTTTGTTTAAATGAAACAACATGATGAATACCAAGTTCTTTGGCAACCTCCACTGTTTTGTCGGTGCTTCCGTCATTTATAATAAGATATTCTATTTCGTCAATGCCGTCAATATGCTTCGGCAAGTCATTATAAGTTATCCCAAGCGTCTGTTCCTCATTATAGCAAGGGATCTGTATAATCAGTTTCATAAGTTAAATTACCTCTCATTCAAAATAACAATAAAAATCTGAAATTCTTCCTTGCAGGCTTTCTCCAAGTTTAAAGTTTGTATCTATACTATTAAATATTTCCTTATATTTTGCTTCACCTTCATATACAACATTTCCATCTATTAAAAGCTCTACCTTTCCTTCATTAAATGAATACCTTATATCATGCCATGCTCCTTTTGACAGCAACGTATTATCAAACCATATTGAATTTGCTGTCACTCCATCGCTTGTAGTTGCTATAAAGCTTTTATCAGATTTCATTCCAAATGCAAATGACATATTGTTTTGCCAATAATTCCATTTGCTTAATATATTAACATTATTAACATCTTCCTCTTCATCAATAAATAATTTCATTCCAAATTCTAATTTTTTAAAGCTTTTAAAATTATCACCAGAATACGAAAATTCCAAAACTCCGTTATTATTAAACACAATCTCATTGTTATCAATTGTTACATTATAAAATTTATCAATTATTACTCCTTCTTCAATTTCAAAATCTATCTTTCCATATATGTATACACTATTATCTTCATATATTTTACAAAATTCTTCAGGCAAAAATTCTTCCACATCTTGAATACTTTTGCTAACTATTATAATATCATTACTCTTATCATAATTCATCTCTTTATACTGATTAATAAATAATGAATTTATATGCTTATCCATACCCAAGAACTGCAGTACACCAGCTCCTTTAGGAGTACTACCTGATATTAAATAATAAATATCTTTTTTATTTTCTCTTTCTTCTAAGAAACTCAAAATACTTATTCCGCTATAATAACTACTCTGACCAAGGGCATATCGATAAATATAAGTATTTCCTATAATAAAAAACGAAATTCCCACAATAAAACATGCAAAAATATTTGTTCTTTCCATTCTTTTTTCAGATAAGTATTTTAAAATCAAGAATATGCCTATAGCTATACCAATACTTAAAAATGTAAAAAACTGTCCATTTGAATAACTGTATATTAACCCAATAATTTGAAATATAGCAAGTGAATTACCTGATTTTTGGAGTACATAATAATGAATAATTATTCCTAAAACTATCAAAAATATTATTCCTAATTTTTCAAAACGGAAATTTTTTTCAACTAAAATTCTATGAATCCCTAAAGCAATGTATGGAATAAACATAAATTCTGTATACCTTCCATAAAAAAGTCCGTCTATTCTTTCAGCATTAATAGTAAATACGCTACTTACTCCAGCCATAAAAATAGTAGCAATAAAAATATATATATAAACTAAAGATAAATAATTCCTTTCAGATTTAGAAAATATGAATCTCTTAATGCTTTCAACCATATGATATACACCAAAATATCCCAATAAAAATGTAGATGCTCCAAAATAGTATAGTATGCCAAAAAAATTCTTTGCCACATAATAAATACCCTCAATAGAAAAAGCCAGCCTTATACTACTCGATACACCACTTAAATTATTAATAGCTACCCCACTGCTTTTATACCAAAAATTGTCTATAATATTTTGTTTTAAAATCATAAACAGAATTATCATCATAATAATAGATATAATATAAATAAACAATTGTTTAAAATCAATTAATTTGTAAAGTTTTAATATAAACATAAATATTAAAACTGCCAAAAGGATAGAAATTGTCCTTTGGTGAACCATTAAAACATATCCAGAAATAGTGCCGATAATACCACATAAAATCAATTTAAAATTATTACTTTTTGTATCTATTAATAAACAAAACAAATATATAATTAACAAATTGATAAAGCATAGCATTGCCTCTGGAAGCGCAAAACTAGAATAGCACACAACGCTGGAATAAAGCATTGACACAAAACTTATCACCGTTATAAATAAATCATCTTTTCTTAAAATTATATTAAGGATTCTCTTTAAAAAATAAAATCCTATACACAGTAACATACCGTTAATAGCAATAATCCCGCGATAAATAACAACTGGTGAATCAAAAATAAAAAATAATGGTGCTAATATAATAGAATAGCCATACGAAAAATATGGTGTATTGAG
>CALWVB010000003.1 GCA_944384895.1 uncultured Clostridia bacterium
TAAAATTATAGCATTGGCAATCTGTTTAGCTAAATCAAAAGATAATGTTCATTTTTTGATTAATAGTTCTAAAGCACGGCCGATGATACCTCTGGCATGATAAAAAAAAAAAAAAAGTATTTCATCATTTGGAATAATATTTTTACTGTTTTTATTATTAGATAAAACTGACTTAATAACTTCAATGCCATCTTTATCAGAAACCGGCGACATATGAAGGCATACGCAGCGCGATAATATAGTTATCAGCATACCGGAATTATCATCGCAGGTTAAGATAAAATGAAGATATGAAGGCGGTTCTTCTAATATCTTAAGAAGTGCATTTTGAGCAGCTTCAGTCATATTATGAGCATTTTCCAATATTATAACGCGTTTTGCAGCTTCATTAGGTTTTGTAAAAACACGTGAACGCATATCACGGATAGCATCGATATGAAAAGATTTTAATCCTTTAGCTCCAGTTATTATTTCAATATCAGGATGAATACTAAGTTCAGCTTTTTTACAATTAATACATTTTAAACAAGGCGGATTATCGCCCGAACATACAACAGCTTTAGCAATACTTTTTGCAAGGGTATGCCTGCCGCTGCCTACAGCGCCTGATATTAAAATAGCATTAGGATAATTTTTTGTTATAGTCCATGAATTTACTTGAGAAATTATATGGTTATTGCCTACAATATTAAATTTATTCATTATAAATACCAAATTTTCCTTTTTATAATGCTTAACAACAAATTAGAGCTTATGGAATTGCTCAACATCTAATACAAATACAGTAGCTCCGCCTACAACAATATCCATAGGCTGAGTTGGGACAGAGGCATCGCCATAAGTATAAAAAGGAGAATCTACAGTAATAGTACGCTGACGGCTGAATTGAGATATAATACTTATTACTGCGTCGACCTTATCATCATCCACACCAGTTAAAAAAGTAACGTTGCTGGCCTGAAGAAAACCGCCTTTAGTAGGAAGTTTAGTTACAAAAAAACCAGCTTTAGTTAAATGCTGCTGAACCTGTTTGGAATCATCTGAATTGATTATAGAAACAACTAATTTCATATATTTTCAACTCCTTATTTTATAGAGTATCAATAATTTTAAATAAATATATTATAAAAATTTTATTATATTATTATTTTACCACTAAAATTGATAAAACACCATACCCAATTAACGTTTGCACAGCTTCATGCGTGATAATTTCGCCAGGCATAACTATAGGCACGCCTGGAGGACATGGACAAGCGCTTTCTGCGGCGATTCTTCCTTGGGACGATATAGTATCAATACGTTGACATTGGGATAATATAGCATGGCGTGGAGATAAAATTTTTTGTGGTAATATAGGTATATATACTTCATTCTTTAAAGATGCTGAAACAGGAAAATTTTCTATAGCTGCTTTTAAACGAATAAAATGTTCGGCAGTATTTAATGGAGTAGGGATAAAAACAACATGCTGCTGAGTAGACATTTCCGGTTCAATTTTATTATTTCTAAAATATTCTGCAGCTTTATACCCTGACATACCAATAGCTGCACAGTCTAATGTTATTCTTGTCGGATCGTTTAAGCCTTTAGGCAATAGAAAACCTTTATTTATAGCTGTTTGTTTTATATCATCAACTAAAGCTATAAGCTTTGTAAATCTATCCGATTGATTCGCCCAATTAATAGCGCTTTCTAACGATTGCATTATAAGATAAGATGGGCTGGTAGAGCCAAATAACGCCATAGCGCTTTGCGCATTGTCTATATATTTATCATTATTAATATGTAATAATGCGGAGCCAGTAAGAGCAGGCAAGGTTTTATGTACAGAATCAGCAGACATATCAGCGCCGTTTTGTATTGGATGCAGCTTACCGTTATCAATAAAAATAAGATGTGCGCCATGAGCATTATCAATAATTAATGGTATATTATATTGTTTACATATCTTAGATATTTCATTTATAGGACTGATACAACCATAATAATCTGGACTGGTGATATAAACGGCTGAAGCATCGGGATTATCAGCAAGAGCTTTTTTTATATCTACTGCATTTATTCTTCCAGGGAGACCGTACCCTGCATCAAATGAAGGCATAATCCAAATAGGGTCTATTCCTAAAAGAGCAAGCGCATTAATAGCCGAACGATGAATATTACGGCCCATTATAATTTTGTTACTATTTTGACTAACTAACCGCAGCATGGCCTGAATACATAAAGTACAGCCGCCGGCTGAATAAAGAGTACGTTTTGTTTTATAAATATGTGAAGCTATTTGCTGTGATAATTCAATAACACCATTAGCTTCATATAAACTGTCAGTATCGGGCAATTCTGTTATATCATATGGCATAGCTTTTTCCCATCCTGGCAGAATATTTACTCCTTTATGCCCAGGCATATGAAAAGGCGCTATGTTTTGTTTTATATGTTTATCTACTGCGTTAAATATAGGCTGACTATTCAAAAATTATAACCCCGCTTTTATACAATTATATTTATGGTATAATTTTATCACCCATATGTATTATTCACAATAGTATAAATTTAATTATATAAATTATACAGTATCGAAAAATACGAATAATATTAAAGCTAAATGAAACGATTAATTATTAATAAATAAAGGCGATTTTATAAACGTTATAGATTAAGATTTCCTAATAAGGGGGGGCGCCTGCGTGCCACCATATAAAATATGGTGGCTATTTGCAAAATAATTTGATATATTAATAAACTGAACATTTTAAAGAATATCTATCTTCTATTTTAAATCAGGGCTGCGACAGAAATAATTATTTTGCATTTTAGCGCATCTTTTAGATGCGCTGCGCAGGCGCCCCCTGTTAACGGAAGCTTTCCGTTTTATGAGTCCTTTATTTAGATTATTTTTAATACAATTATCTGATTTTATACTATTCTTATATTGCTTCAATACTTTGCTGATATAAATCAAAACAAAATGAACATAGGGGATATATCAAAACAAAAATAATGTTTTATATGAACTATGCCTATGGTAAGCAGTATAACAAGTATATTTCAATGAATTTACAAGTAACAAGATTAGAAAACACTTTAGAAAATTAACAGAATAGACAACAGTAAAAAAAGAGTAAAATAATTTTAAAATAATGCTTGACATTAGTAAAAGGACATGCTATAATAACAAAGCTGTCCACGAAAGACGCGGTTCAGCAAGAAAATATTTATTAATTGGACCTTGAAAATTAAACAGCGCAAGGCAAGAAAAGGACCCTTAAGGAAAAGGACTTTGAGAGATTTGGGGACAGTTTGAAGAAACTGAACGAAAAGCGTTAGCATAAGTTAAGAGCGAGAAAGAGCTCTGGAAAAGATTTATACACTTACAGGGATGTAGGTGAATAGATACAAGATTTAGAGAGTTTGATCCTGGCTCAGGACGAACGCTGGCGGCGTGCCTAACACATGCAAGTCGAACGGACTTAGAGGTGCTTGCACCTCGAAAGTTAGTGGCGGA
>CALWVB010000004.1 GCA_944384895.1 uncultured Clostridia bacterium
TTTGGAGGTATTTTATAATATGTCAATATCACCAAAGGATATAATATTTGAATTATCAAAAGCAACAGGCCCGTCTGGAGCTGAAGAAAGCGTATCAGGAATAATAGCTGGTATGCTTTGTCCATACGGCAATGTTTTTACTACTAGTATGGGGAACGTTATATGTGCAAGCGGTAAATTAGGCGCGCCGTATAAAATATTATTGGATGCGCATATGGATGAAATCGGATTAATAGCAACCTCAATTGAAGATGGATTTGTACGTGCAGCCCAGGTAGGCGGCGCAGATAGGCGCGTATTATTAGCACAGGAAGTAACAATATGGGGTAAAGAACCTATAACAGGAGTATTTTGTACAGTACCGCCCCATTTATCAAAAATGGGAGATACAGACAGATATCCGGCTTTAGATGATATGATGATTGATACCGGTTTAGGTAAAAAGACTGAAGATATTATATCAATAGGGGATAGGATAACATTAAAAACTAAGCCTGTCAGCCTTATGGGCAATAGAATAACCGGTAAGGCATTGGATGACAGGGCGGGAGTTGTTTCATTAATATTAGCTCTTGATATATTAAAAGACAGCGGCCATTTGGATGATATGGGTATAGAAATATTAACAATGATATCCGTACAGGAGGAAACAGGAGAAAAAGGTGCAAAAACCGGAGCATATGCATTGGATTTTAATGAAGCGATTGCTGTAGACGTAAGCTTTGCCGATTATCCGGCTGTACCGGAAACAAAATCAGGGAAAATCGGAAAGGGCGCTATGATAGGCATATCCCCATGTATTGACAGAAAAATATGGAAAAAGCTGATTCATATTGCTAAAAAAGAAGATATTCCTTATCAGCTTGAAGTTATGGGGGGCCAAACCGGTACTAATATGGATGAAATATCAGTATCAAAATTAGGCGCTCCATGCGGGCTTATATCAATCCCATTGAGAAATATGCATACCCCGGCGGAAGTAATAGATATAGACGATGTTGTAAGTACAGCTAAACTTATTGCTGAATATCTTCGCTCAGGAGGACTTCTTAATGAATGATATATTTAAAACATTAAAAGAATTATGTTCTCTTTGCGGTATCAGCGGAAATGAGGATAATGTAAGGGAATATATTTATAATGAAATATTGCCATATGCGGATGAAATTAAAACCGATGGTATGGGCAATTTAATTGTGCATAAGTACGGTAAACAAGAGGCTAAAAATAAAATTATGTTAGCAGCTCATATGGATGAAGTTGGGCTGATGATAAGCTCTATTGAAAAAAATGGTTTATTGCGTTTTGAATGTATCGGCGGAATTGATGAACGGATACTGCCGGGAAAAAGGGTAAAAATAGGGGAGCATTATGGCGTTATAGGGATAAAACCTATTCATCTTTCAAAAGGAGAAGAACGGGAAAGAGCTATTGGTATTGATAATTTATATATAGATATAGGCGCGAAGGACGAAAAGGACGCTAAAAAATCTGTTGATATTGGAGATGCGGCTATATTTGATACTCAATATGAAGCGTTTGGCGATAATCTTATTAAAGCAAGAGCGCTGGATGACCGTTGCGGCTGTGCTTTGATGATAAATATGATAAAATCCGAGCTTTTATATGATATGTATTTTGCATTTACAGTTCAGGAAGAGATAGGGTTAAGAGGTGCAAGAGCAGCTGCATTTGGAATAGACCCTGAATATGCTATTGTATTGGAAACTACAACAGCAGCTGATATAGCGGGAGTTGAAGGCAGCAGCAGGGTATGTATTTTAGGAAACGGACCGGCAATATCTTTTATGGACAGGCGTACGATATATGATAGAAAGCTTTTTGATTTAGCTTTTAGATTATCAGAAGAAAATAATATAAAATGCCAGGCTAAAACTCAGGTTGCAGGTGGAAATGACGCGGGTGTTATTCATATTAGCAACAGCGGTATAAAAACTATGGCAATATCAATGCCGTGCCGGTATTTACATTCGCCTGCATGTATTATTAATAGAAATGATCTTATTGAAATGGCGAAATTAGCTAAATTATGCGCTGAAAATATAGCAGGCGGATTAGAATAAATATAAAAATGTAAAGCGGCGATAAATAGGGGAATCCAAATAAGGGAGAGACTATTATTTTGCCGCTTTTATATATTGTTTTTATTTTATATTTTGTTTTAGTTTATTTTTTATAGATTAAGAAGCTTATCCAGTATATGTTAATAAAAAAATTGAAATATTTTTATATAAGGGGCAATATGGCTGCGATTAACTTGTTTTCATATAAATGTAATTAAGAGCATTAGGCCAAACAGCCGAGTTTGGGGCGCTGAAAGCACCCCAAACTTTTGCGCCGTACGGCGCAATTATCGCAGTGCGATCGGCTGTTTGGCCTGGCTTTCCGTTTTAATGAAGGGCTGCGAAGGACATAAGAAAAGGTTCTTGGAAATGCTAATATACCGAAATCATGATAAATAAAAGGATAATATATAACAATGATAAAATTATCTGATAATTTACAAAAATCAGTTGATAAAATTATAAATAGTAATGATAATAAAACTTCAGAAAATAGTATACATTTAGATATAATTTCACCTATGCTTTGTAGTATAATAGCATTATGGGAAATATATCCTAATGAAAGCTTTGTTGATTTTTATGAAGTTATCAGCCAGGATAAAATTAAAGCTGTAATTTCCAAAATGGATGGATATTGTGTACTGCATAATTTTATGCAGTTAAATAATCAGGATAAAGAAGAAATAGCACAGTTTTTTAATATTATAGGATGTAATACATTATTAAGCTGTATGGATAATGAATTATTTGATTATGGGTTTATACTTCATAATTCAGGAATAATTATGAAGCTGGATAAAACGGATAATATTATACCTGTTAAAATAAATCAAAATATTGATATACATGATATAAAATTTGATTATATGCCGTCGCCAAGAGATATTTATAAAATATTGGAGTTTAATAACGGGCAGTCTATCCAGTTAGGTAATTTTGATTCGTGGTATGTTGATATATCCCATCGGTTGCGCCATGAATATTGCCATGCAGTAATATTAAAATATAATAATAAATCTATCGGATGCGCTATAACGTTATCTGAATATAATAATACAGCTATAATCGGCGGAGTATCAATAATTCCGGAAATGCAAGGCAAAGGTTTTGGTAAAATTATTATGAATACTTTGCAAAATTATATAAAAGCAAAGCATATATTTGTTTTAGTGAATAATAAAGATAATACCGGGTTTTATTTTAATTTAGGTTATAAACCATACGGCCGGTTTATAATGCAAGGTATCTGAACATGATATAAATTAACGCTTATTTATAATATTTAAGCATTTAAACAAAACATAAATAAAAAGGGGAGGGCTTGTTATATGTCTTATTGTGTTAATTGCGGAGTAAAATTAGATGATTCATTACAAAAATGTCCATTATGTTCAACTCCTGTAATAAATCCTGTATCCCGGTATAATCCGGATGCTGAAAAAGTATGGCCGGCAAATGAAGATAATTTAAGTACAAAAGAAGATAAACATAAAATAGCAGGGCTTATATCTTTAACTTTAGGAATAATTGCTGTTATATGTACGGCTGTAAATTTAATTTATTCGCCTGAAGCTGTATATGACCATACAAAAATATGGGCTCTTTATGTTGTAGGAGCTATGGCGCTTATTTGGACGTTAATAGTACCATGTTTATTAATTAATAAGTTCAGATCTATTATTTATATAGGCTTGGATGCAATAGCTACAGCAGGATTTTTATGGCTTGTACAATGGATGACGAACGGAAACTGGTTTTTATCACTTGCACTTCCTATTGTAGGAATAGTTGCGGTAATATTATGGATTGCAGCTATTTTAACAGTATATGTAAAAATA
This sequence comes from uncultured Clostridia bacterium, assembly GCA_944384895.1. Taxonomy (GTDB): domain Bacteria; phylum Bacillota; class Clostridia; order Oscillospirales; family Acutalibacteraceae; genus RGIG7067. Next base: position 3,926 of record CALWVB010000004.1, read on the forward strand.
TCAAAAGTATATACAGCTTCAATAGTAGTAATGGCAACCGCCTTATTAATGATTGCGCTTGAAGCAGTAATAGATAATTTTGTAACAGGCACAGTATCTTTGGAATGGTCATTATTTGTACTGATACCTGCTGTAATAATAGCATTTTTTATGGCTGTAATCGGCAGGCGGAGAAAATTTAAAGAAGAACTTAGAAAACGGCTTCATATTTAATAAAAAAATAACAACATCCTGTATAACTTATGTAATTAAACAGGATGTTATTTTTTTATATTTATTTTAAAAAACAGATTGTGACTGGCATCATATAATAAGCTTTTTTATAAACTTATTATATGATTTTATCACAAGTTATTACTGAATGTTGAAAACTCTGTTGAAAATGTTAATAAGTCAGCCATATTAATATGTCTTATACTAAAAGAAAGTTTCTTTTCATAAGGAATTATAATGGTAATATTGCAGGTATTGTCCCTAAGCTGAAATATACTTTGTGTAATATGCAGGACAATATGCTCTTTTTTTACTGATAAAGTATGAAGTTCAAAAAATTTTCGGCAGGACAATGAAATATATTCACCTGATAAATTAATATTGCTCTGTTTCCATTCAATATAAGATAAGATTGCTAACCATATACAAGGAATAAGAATTACAATGGTTAATAAAATAAAGATACGCATGAGATGTGGAAATACAATTGATAAAAAAACGCATAAAAGTATAGCTATAGCGGAAATATTAACAGGCAACAGCAAAAATTTATACAATGTTCTGCGCGCAGGATGCAAATCCCCTTTTATTATTGGGAAACCTGGTAAAATTACCGGCAGTTTTTCATTAATACCTTTGAGATTTTCACAAGGGAAAATAACAGAAGAACTGCCTTTTTGTTTGCCATAACCAGGACTAAGAAGATATACTGAATAAAGATTTAAAATATGCGAAGTTAAAGTTTGACGGATATCTACAGCTGAGACACGGCGTATATCAATGGTAGAGGTATGGGGAAGCAATAACCCGCCGTTGACATGTATTATAGCTCCAAAACGAGATGTGGACATCCTCAGACAATATTGTAAAGTGCGTATAAAAGAAATAAACCATCCGGCTACAAATATCCAGGCAATAAATGCAAATGCCGGAGGAAGGCCAAATGCAGCAGCCTGAGAAAGTATATCAATTGCACCGTATATACGGGTGGAAAATTGTTCGCCTAATAATTCACCCATATTATTAACAGCAGGCGCGGCAAATAATAATCCGGCGGCTGCATTGGAAGCAGTTGCAGACATAATGAGTATTTTTAACCGGCTTATTTGATATTTATAAAATTTTGCATGAGGATTATTTGGAGAAAGGCGCTTTGCAATATTTTTTGCTTTGCTGCGGTTTATCCATATAGTTACATCGGCATTTTTTATATTTCCGGCTAATGTATCAACACTTAATCTGCATGATCCGGTAACAGAAGATAATATCGTATTATGAAGACTGACTGTACTGATTTTATTTAATGGGATATAACGCAGCCTTTTAAAAAAAATACCGGATTTTATAATAAAAGCATTATCTGTAAAACCAAATGTGGTTTTATACCAGCTTAGTATAGCCCAGGATAAAATTAATGCAAGTATAATAACGCTGCGCCATACAGCCGTACTCCAGGCAAACGGATTTATAGGCGCAGATATAAGGCCGCCGATTAAAGGTATGGCGGCAAATAAAAAATATCTCAAAAAATCTTCAATTATTGATATTGGATGAGTATGTTTCATAATAACCACTTTTTATAATATTTTATTTTGTATGAGTTGGGTAATTTAAAAGGTTAGCAAAAGACCTCCTTAGAACAAAATGCAAACGGCGCAGGAGTACATCAGGAGTACATGCGGTTTTCTTTTTATCCTCTTGATTTCACACAGACCTGGATAAAGCAGCGTTGTCAACCATGTACGTTAGCGCAGGCTTCGGCCCTTATTGCTTTCAATAGTGTTGTTTACAATAGCGGATTTATTCTGCTGTGCTCATGGAAAGAGGAGATAAAGAATAATATGCAAAGCACCGGAATAATAGTAGGGGGATTTTTATTGACTTGCGGGGCCTAATGCTAACATTTCAGAATGACGAAAACATATTTTGCAGCAATAATATTTTTTGCATATATGGTAATAGAAATACATGAAAAAAGCAGTTATTTAGTACGTTATTTAAAGAAAAAAAGAAAGTGCGGCCGTTGAGCTGCACTTCATAAGGTTTCTTCCATCGCCGACCATTTTATAACGCTGCAAAAAAATCAGGGTGGGTGCGGATATCAGCCGCATATGAAAATTATTTTTGCCCGTTCACAATGTTTTTTATCTAAAGACCCCATTGGCAGTCAGCTTTATTGTTTATAAAATAATAGGAAATAAGACTGATTATCTTAAAAAAATAAAGAAAATGCTGGTTAATAAACCTTTATAGCTTGTTTTTATAGTATATTAATGATATGATAACAACATTGGCTATTTATATTTTAATATGCAATTAACTTTAATTATATCTATAATTATATCTATTTTTTCGACAAATTACCCTATTATAGTTTATAATATGTTATAATACCCTAATATAATCAATTTTTTATCAATTATAATAAAATGTTAATAAAGCTATATTATCCTAAATTAAACAATATATAAAAAAATGCATTATATATTAAAAATATCTCTGGTTACGTTACCGTAAAAAAGGGGCGCCTGCGTGCAACCATATAAGATATGGTTGCCAAATGCAAAATAATTCTCCATATAAAGATGATGAGTATTTAAGATAATGCTTGCTTCTCTTAATAACTCAGCCTGAGTATTAAAAAAATTATTTTGCGTAAAGCGCATCCTTTGGATGCGCTGCGCAGGCGCCCCCATAAACGGTACTTTTACATTATCTGTTGCTTTTTTTATTTTAGTCTTATTATTTATTCTTTTGTTTTGAGTGATTTAAATTATCTTAGAAAACCCAAAAACTGTAATATTATGTCCTGCAAAAGTATAGCCGGGAATTTTTGCTATAACAGGATTTATTGAGCAAAAATTATTATATTATTATAGGCGGGTATAAAAAATATGCTCGCCGTTTATTGCCGTTTAAGGAGTCTGAGGCGGTATGAGAAAAATATTAAAAATCATATTCCACAGAATGGTATTAGTAGGTTTGGCAATACTTCTGCAATTAGCGGCGCTTGTTCTTATGATAGCGAGATTTCAGAAATATTTTGTATATTTCTATGGAATATGCGCTTTATTAAGCTTATTGGTAGTTATTTATATAATAAATGAAAAAAGCAATCCTGGATATAAAATCGCATGGATTGTACCAATATTATTGTTTCCTATATTAGGCGGGATAATATATATTTTATTTGGTACTAATAGTTTAGGCCGCTTTAAAAAGAAAAAAATGAAAGTAATAAAGGATACAACTTTAAAAGAAGTACCGGATGCAAAAAATATTGAACAAAAAATTTATGATGACGATATTGACGCCGGCAATCAATCGCATTATATAAGCAGGTATGCATTTTATCCGCCTTATGAAAATACATATACCGAATATCTTCCTATTGGAGAAATTGTATATGAAAAAATGCTTGAGGAATTAAAAAAGGCGAAAAAATATATTTTCCTTGAATATTTTATAATTGAAGAAGGCATTATGTGGAACAGTATCCTGGATATATTGAAAGATAAGGCTAAACAGGGGGTAGATGTCAGGATTATTTATGATGATATGGGAAGTATTATGACGCTGCCCTTTAATTATAGGAAAAAAGTTGAGAAATACGGTATAAAATGTTGTGTGTTCAATCCATTTGTACCTGTTTTATCATCAAAGTTAAATAACCGTGACCATAGAAAAATTACTGTTATTGATGGGCATACCGGTTTTACAGGAGGCGTAAATTTAGCTGATGAATATATAAATGCTTATGAAAAACATGGGCATTGGAAAGATTCATCTATAATGATGAAGGGCAATGGCGTATGGTCGCTTACAGTTATGTTTCTTACTATGTGGGATTATCTTCATAATATTAAAGAGGATTTTAATAAATTTAAAGCTGAACCAGTAAAAATAAAACAAATAAAAGCTGACGGCTATGTTCAGCCATATTGCGACAGTCCACTTGACGGCGAAGCAGTAGGCGAAACGGTTTATTTTAATATTATAAATAAAGCAAAAAAATATGTTTATATAACATCGCCATATTTGATAATAGATAATGAGATGGTAACAGCTCTTGAAACTGCGGCAAAATCCGGATTGGATATAAGAATAATTACGCCGCATATAGCTGATAAATGGTTTGTGCATGCGGTTACAAGAGCTTATTATGAATCATTATTGGAAAGCGGCGTAAGAATTTATGAATATACGCCTGGATTTATACATTCAAAAACATTTACCGCAGATGATAAATATGCGACCGTAGGTACAGTTAATATGGATTACAGAAGCTTATATCTGCATTTTGAATGCGGTACTTGGCTTTATAAAACTGATAGCGTATTAAAAATAAAAGAAGATTTTCTTAAAACACTTGAAAAATGTCAGGAAATATCGCTTGAAAGCTGTAAGAATGTCAGATGGTATATAAAATTAGGCCGTGCGCTTTTAAGAGGTTTTGCACCGCTTATGTAAAGATTATATAAAGACGGCAGGTATATTTTTACAGTTAGAAATAATATACGGGGATATGTTTAATGGGAACATTTGATTGGATTTTAGGATTTATAAACTTTTTATTGATAATATTTATAGTCTTTTTTGAAAGAAAAAGGCCTGGTGAAGCCTTGTTATGGGTTGTTATACTTACTATGGTTCCTGTATTTGGCATAATATTTTATCTTGTATTCGGTTCAACCTCAAGTATAAAAATAACATATTTAATCAGGAGTAAAAAATTAAACGATGAATACAGAAAAATTATTTATGATCAATTAAATACATTAAAAAACAGTTCATCTGATGTTGGAACCGTTTTAAATGATAGAATAAAAGATTTAGTATTATTTAATTTAAATTACAGCGAAGGTATGTTTACTGCAATAAATGATGTGCAGATAATAACAAGCGGTAAAGATAAATATGAAAAACTGTTTTATGACCTGGAACATGCAAAAAATAGTATACATATAGTGTACTATGGCATTTATAATGATTCAGTAGGTAAAAAACTTGTAGAAATATTGACAAGAAAAGCCAGCCAAGGGGTTGGTGTACGGCTTTTATATGACGGTGTAGGCAGCCTTAGGACGCCAAACCGTATGTTTAAGCCTTTAGTAAAGGCTGGAGGTAAAGTAAAAAAATTAAAACCTTTTATAACTCATTTCCGCAATCATAGGAAGATAGTAGTAATAGACGGCGCTATAGCTTATACAGGAGGCATGAATATAGGTGAAAAGTATATGGGACTGCATAAGAAAAAGACGCCATGGCGAGATACTCAGATACGTATAAAAGGCGACGCGGTATTTTCTTTACAATATTGGTTTTTATATGATTGGTTTTATGCTAACAGTATGCAAAAAGCAGGGCTTACTGAAAAGGATTTACAGTCATTATTTGCACCGCATAATATTAAACGTAAATTAGCCTGCCAAATAGTAGGAAGCGGAGTGGATACTGATAAAGAATATATAAAAATGAGTTTTCTTAAAATGATAACCTCAGCTAAAGACAGGATATTATTACAAACACCGTATTTTATACCGGATGACGCAATATTAGACGCATTAAAAATAGCGGCTGCATCAGGAGTAAAAGTAGAAATAATGATCCCAGGAGTAAATCCAGGATTCTTTTTACAGCATACAGGTAATTATTATATAGATCAGCTTTTGGAATATGGAGTTAAAGTTTATAATTATAATGGCTATATACATGCAAAAACATTAACTATCGATGGTATTGCAACATGTATAGGTTCAGTTAATATGGATATAAGAAGTTTACAAATAGATGATGAAATATGCGCATTTTTTTATGATGAACAATTTGTTGGAGAATATGAACGCATATATGAAAATGATAAGAAAAATAGTCATGAAATGGATTATGAACAATTTAAAAATAGAAGTATGTGGCAGCGTGGATTAGAAAGATTTTATCGAATATTTGCGCCGCTTATGTAAATTAAATTGTGGTATATAAATTTATATTTATATTTATACAGTAATTAAATTGATTAGGGGAAAATAATGAAAGACTCAGTTGAAACAATTAAAAAAACAGTTGCTGAAGTACAGGGTAAAAAGAATATCAGAACAGGTATGACAGAAACTGTAGAAGTAACTGTAAAACCGGATGGGAAACCGGTATCATTTGCCCATGGGCTTAATTTTTATAAAATGTTCTGGATTTTATTTATAGGAAGTTTTGCAGGAGTAGTAATAGAAACAATATATTGTTTTGTTACGTCATTTGAGCTTGTTAATCGTCAGGGACTTATATATGGCCCGTTTAATCTTGTATATGGTATAGGAGCATTAGTAATAACCGTATGCTTATATAGATTAGCGGAAAAAAATAATTGGTGGTTATTTTTTGGCGGAGCTTTAATAGGAAGTACATTTGAATATATGTGCAGTTGGTTCCAGGAAACTATGTTTGGAACAGTATCATGGCAATATGATTATACGCCTCTTAATATAAATGGCAGAATAGATTTAATGCATTCTGTATTCTGGGGCGTTCTAGCATTATTCTGGATGCGTTTAGCTTATCCAAGATTGTCTAACTTAATAGAAAAGATACCCAATAAAATCGGTATAATAGTTACTTGGATATTAGTTGTATTCATGATATTTAATACTATTATATCAGGCCTTGCTGTATGGCGTATGTCTTGCAGGCATAATGATATACCAGCGTCAAATTCTATTGAAGAATTTTTAGATGAACAATATCCAGACGATTTGCTGCAAAAAATTTATCCTAGTATGGTATTTGTATAATTAGAAATTATTATAAATATAAACACTATTCTTTAATAATGAAAGGCCAAAAAAATCTTTAGGTGAATAGTTTTATGCTATTCCTCTAAAGATTTTTTAATTATGTTATGGTTTTAAAAAACATTGTTTTATAAATAATATGGTAAATGCATATATTGTCTTTATTTATAAAAGGTTACATACCTTAATACTAAATACATTATAGTTTTTTAATTTTTTTATATAAAGAAATGACTATGCACCAGCTTGAGGGGGGCCGCCCGTAAAGCGCATTCTATGCGCTTTTTGCAAAATATTTCCTTATAAAATAAAATTATAAAAGCAGAAATTTAACAGGAAATATTTTGCTTAGGGCGACCGATAGGTCGCCCACGGGCGGCCCCCCTTTTTATAAAGAACACCTGTAACTAATTTTTTAGCAGTATATTAAAATACCATATATAAAACCGGGTATATTAATCTCCCCAAAATCATATCAATTATAGAATGATTTTGGGGAGGTAGTTTTATATTATGAAGGGAGCAGTTGAGGAAAGAGCTGTTGAATTAGGTTTATATATAATAGAAAATGATGCTACCGTAAGAGCTGCTGCTAAAAAATATGGCGTCAGCAAAAGTACAGTACATAAAGATGTAGCCGAACGTCTGCGATATCTCAATCCCGCATTATATAAGCAGGTTAAGGCTGTATTAGAACATAATAAAGCACAGCGTCATATAAGAGGCGGGATGGCAACAAGAGAAAAATATTTACAGAAAAAACAATCGGCAAAATAGATTATGGATAAATATACCTCTCGGAGAGCATAAGGCTGGAAAGCAAGCCGGAATTATAATCTAACCGGTTATAGATTTATTCCGGCCTGCTTTCCGTTTTATATCAAGAGAATATTTATCTTATAAAAGCGCAGCTACCGCCGGCTCCCCGCGGGTATATAATAATATTTTTTTATATACCACCGGCGGCTTTTTATAATCAAAAGTATTCTCTAAGAATATTGTATGTCAAGGTTGGTTTGAAGGTTCACTGTAATATTAGTATTCTATTTGTGGATATTTTAACAATATTTAGTATCTTAAGTATTGTTTAGCCATAAAGATTTTACAAAATACCCTATAATTAGTTTGTTGACATTTTATAGACGGTATAATAAAATTAAATATACATTTAGTATTTATTTTTATTGTGTATATTTTTTAGATATAAATGGATGGGAAAAATGAATTTGTTGAAAGCGGAGGAACCTTTAACATGAAAAATAGGAAAAACAGACATGATATCTATAGAGATAATATGTTTGATAATAAAGAGACATTATATGACGATGATACATTTGATCCTGTAGATGATATCATGTATGATGAAAATACATATGAAATAAAAAGTACAGCTAAAAAAGAAAAACCACAGGTAAAAAACAGCTATAATAATGATAATTATAATATGTATGGATTAAATGAAGATGATTATTCATATAAACCGGATAAATATGAAGATGTTATAACAAGCGTTGTAAAAGATCATGATGAAAAAGATAAACTTTCATTTAAAATAATGGAAAATAACAGCGAATTATTATCTGAGTTGCCTCTTGATCCGGATGAAGAAGGTATTGGTTTTGGAGAGCATGCCGACCAGCCATGGAAAAAACAACCGGTTAAGAAAAAATCCAAACATATTGTATTATGGATTGTACTTGTAATATTTGTTTTGGCATTAGGAACAGGCGCATATTTTGGTATAGATTATCTCAGTACAAAAAACGATAGTTTAAAAGGTCCTGTAAATCCATCTAAATTCCCATTTATGTTTGTAAGCGGTAATCAATTTAATGTTGTACCAAATGGATGGGATACTGGTTATTCAGCGGCAGTATTTAATTCACAGCCAGATAGTGAATATTCAAAATATGTTAAAACCAGCAATGACGGTTCGGTTATATTTTTTGCAGATAATGCAAATGCAGCTAAAGGAGAAACTTATAACCTTTATTACAGAGAGACTGAACAGAAATTAGAAGACGGCGCTTTGGGACAAGATGATGCTCATCGTGTAGCAAAGGATGTAAGCGGTGAATTTGAAGTATCTAATAATGGCAAATATGTAGCTTATCTGAAAAATGTAGAAAATGGCAAGGGTAAATTATATATAAGCGATTTAAAATTAGAAACTGTTATAGAAGAACGTGATGTTGTCAGCTTCCAGTTTTCTGATGATAATAATTATATACTTTATAATAAAAACAGCGGCGAACAATATGATACTGTATATATAAAAAAATTAGGAGATAATAGTGAAAAACAATTAATTGATAATAATGTTGTAAAAATTGTTTCATGTACTCCTGATTTTGAAAGAATATATTATTTACGCCAATCAGATTATTCAGAAGAACAAACTCTTGAGGAACAGAATACAGCTAATTCTAATAATGAAGGTTCCGGTAATACTTCCGGCAATAGCATTCAGTCGCCGTCCAGCAGCGCATCTGGCAGCATATCACAGCCAGACCAATCTTCACAGTCTGCACAAAATTCTTCCAGCTCATCTGATACTGAGTTTATTCCAATAGAAGGCAGTTCTTCTTCTGATACGCCTTATCCTGAAGACGGCCCTGCCGTAGGTTGGGCAAATCCTGGTATAACGATAAAGCAAAGCTTTAATTCACCTATAAGATATTCAGCGGCTGGAAATCAGACGTTAACACAAAATAATGGTAGTCAGTCTTCTTCATCTTCGTCATCAGTTGCAGATGCTCCTATAGATGATGAAGGCGGTTATGCAGGTATGTATGACCCATCTGCATCACAGGGCTATAATGATAATATGAACGGCTCAAACGGTTATAATGACTCATATCCATCAAATGATATATATGACGATATATTTGGCGGCAACCAATCAAATAATATGGATAATATACAGATTACAGATACAGAAGATTCTATGTGGGAAGATGTATATTGTTCACTTAATCTAAAAGTAAGAGACCGCGATCCTATCCAAATAGTAGATGGTGTTGTAAACGTATCTGATGTCAGTGAAAAGGGTAATTTTGTATTTGCTATGCAGTCCCGTACACAATTAACATATGATGATTTAGTAGAAGATAGCTATGAAGCTTCCGATATGGTAATACATGAACCAAATCAGGCTGAATATTATGTTACAACACAGGTTCCAACCGATTCTTCAGGAACTCAGACAAATGAAGTAAGAACATTTGATTCCGATTCATATAACCGTGCTATGCAGGCATATAATGAAAAACGTCAGCGCGATTTGGTACGACAGGAATTATCCAGCCAAGTTGTTACTATATATAATACAAGATTATATAGCTTTGTTGATGGAACAATTACTAAAATTACCGATGATTGTGATTCATATTATCCGATTGATATAGATTCTGGTTTAGTTGCCTTTACTCAAAGGCAGCCGGAAGCTATTAAACGTTATAATATAACCGATCTTATAGGAAATACATCATTAGTGCTCAATCAAACAGGTAAATCAAATGATATTACATTTTATTTATCCAATGGCAGTGATCAAATAGAATTAAGCAGAAGTTTTAATGCTGATTCTATTATGATTAAAAATAATAAATTATTCTATATAACAGAATATGACAGTCAGGCTGATAAAGGTATATTAATGCAGGCGGATGCATTGCTTTCACCTGTAAAAATAGCTGATGATGTCAGTGAATATGTCATGGATGATATGGGTAATAATATTACTTATATTGTTAATCCGGATAATGGATATGGCCAATTAAATGTAAAATCAGGTAATTCACGCCTTATATTAAGTGAATCTGCTAAATTAGGTACACTTAAAGCTTCTTCTGATGGTAGTATTGCTGTCGTTGAAGGAGAAAATAATAATCTGATATATTGGAATGGCAAAGAGAAAACAGAACTAGCTGCCAATGCAAGCCAGGTTGTATTTAGAGATAATAAAAATATCTTATATTTAGCTGATAATAACGGTGAAAATAATACATTATATTATTATAATGGCAAAAATAATCAGAAGCTTATTGAAGGCGTAAACTTTATTGTATGGCCGTTTGAAGAATAATCAGCAACAATAAAAAATAATAAAAAAGCCTCTAAGTATGATAAATATGCTTAGAGGCTTTATATTTTTATATAAAACAATATGAGGACAAAATGATACATAATAACCACAGAGAATTTTATTGTAACCACATTGCCGCTATTTTCATAGTATATACTATCACCGACGGAAAGGAGGAAACGACACATGTGTTGTGGAAGCGGATTCTTTGGCGGCAATAATGATTGGTCCTGGATCATAATCCTCATCATTATCTTTGCTGTATGTGGCAACAACAATAACTGTGGCTGCGGTTGTGCTAATGCAGTATCAGCAAACAATTGTGGTTGTGGTTGCGGCTGCTAGTTGTAGCGAACTTATGAGAATGTCCTAAGTTTTAATTAAAGACAAATAAAGATATTCTTTAAATAACAAAATATGCATAAGATAAATTAAATGTGTATTATGTTAAAGGGCTTTGATATTAATAAACAATATCATTACCATAATTTAAAGGAAAATTTTTGCTTTCCGTTTTGTGAATGCATAATAAGCGTAAAAAAAAATATTATTAAAAGCTTGTGCCTGTATGGAAATTTTCCATACAGGCGCTTTTATTTCAGGTTATTAATTAAAATATGAAAAATATTATAAATACTCATTAAACATAAGATATATTAAAAAACAAAATCTTAATAAAAAATATGATAGGAAAAAGTACCGCTAAAAAGGGGGCGCCTGCGAAGCGCATCCAAAGGATGCGCTGGGACGCAAAATAATATAAGAATATGCATACCTGGGTCAAAAAAGTGAACAGGTATGCCTAAAATATAAAGTATATTTATACAACATATTATTTTGCGTAAAGCAGCCATATAAAATATGGCTGCGCGCAGGCGCCCCCGCTTTAAGGTAACGTAGCGAGCAACGTTTTTTTATTTTTATATAAGCTCTATCAATATATTCATATATAAAAAATTAATATGTTATTTAAAGAAAAATTTTGTATAAATATATTAAATTGAGATACAAGGATTTTACAAGAATATTACTGCTGTATGATAGAACCATAATTTACAATTTGATATCATAAATGCGGTTCAGAAATAAAAATTAAGGAGGATAATTTATGTTCAAAGGAAAAAGAATTATTTCCGCTTTCTTAGCAACAGTACTTGCTGCTTCAACAGTAATGGGCGCTGCTATGCAGGTTTCCGCTCAGAATACATCTGATCAGAAAGCTGGAGCAAATCTTTGGATTACAGAAATTTATCAGAACGATACAAATCGTTCAGCTGTATATGGTAATTCAAGCGATCATATGGAGTTTGTAGAAGTTACCAATACAACAGATTCAGCAATTGATTTTAACAGTCAATATGGATTATGGTATGAATATCCATCAGGCGATAATTATGTAATGAAACAATTGACTGTACGTACAGTAGACGGTTCTGAACAAGTTACTATTGAAGCTGGACAAACAGCTATATTATGGAGCCAACGTAAAGATCTTGATGTTTATGCTACAGAAGAGGAATTCCGTGAAGCTATGAGAGTACCGGATACCGTTCCGGTATTTACAGTAAGCGGTCAAAATGGTTTTGCAGCAAATGACAGAGGCTTTGCTATTAAAACATCTGAAGGTGAAACAGTATCTTATTTCCATTATAATACAACAACCGATGAAGTAACTTCTGACGGTTTAGCAGTACATCTTAAAATACCTGATTATGGTTCGGAAATGTTAGTTTATAAAGCTAAAAAACCAACTACAGCAGGTACAGTAGCAGCTGCACAGCTTAATGGACAGCGGGATATACAAATACCAGAGGATTTAACTCCAGAAGGAGTATATATTACAGAAATCCGTGCTAATGATAGTAATCGTGATTCTGTATATGGCAGCGATGCTAACGATTTGATGGAATGTGTAGAAATTGCTAATACTACCAGCCAAGATATTGATTTAAATAATGATTATGAATTAGTATACCGCATTAAAGAAAACAGCTCAAAAGTTCTTCCAATAATGAAAACTGATTTCAGCAGTGAAAATTGTATAGTACCAGCAGGCGGAGTTGCAGTTGTTTGGTGCTATAGAGAAGAATCTTTAGCAGGCAAATATGACAGATTCCCAACAGAAGCTGAATTCCGTGAAGCTTATGGTATTCCGGAATCAGTGCCTGTATATATTTTTACAGCACAAAATGGTTTAAATAATACATTACGTGCATTTGAACTTTATAAAAAGAATGGCGATGAAAGAGAATTAGCATCTGCATATTTCTGGGACGGTTCTACTGATATGAAAGATAATAAGAGCGTAGAACTTAAAGTTAATCCAGAAGGACCTATAATGCAGGTTTATAGAGCTAAAGCTACTACAACTATGGGTACTGTTGAAGCAGCTCAGCTCAGTTATTTAGCTGATGATGGTTCTTATCCGCAAATAACTCAATTGGAAACAGTTGAATCTGTTGACCAGGGCGATTTCTTATGGGTTCCATATTCATACAGCGGCAGTGATGCATTAAAAGTACAATCCATAGAATTATATTATAAAACCTCTGACATGAATGCATTTGATTGTATGAAAACTACATCGTTTGCTATATATAATAAATGGTATGCCTTCCTTTCAACAGCTCAATTACTTAATGCTGATTATGTGGATTATTATGTAAAAATAAATAATGCATACCGCTTTACAATGACAGATATAAACCGTGTTACAATAAACAAATTAGATAATGTAACAGGGCTTAGAGTTAATTTTGATACTGCCGAGCCTCTTTGCGGTACAGTTAATTTAAGCGCAAGAGATTTTTCTGATGCTAATGCAGCTATTACCGCTAAAGTAGATGGTAATGATATCAATCTCAACCGTTCTTTAGAAAACGGCGCATATTTTACCTTTAGTTACAGAGGTTTAGACGGCTATTTCCAAAATGCTCTTACAACAGGTGATAAAGTTATACGCCATTTCTCAAAATCCAGTGAAATTCCAGCAGATTCTTCTTTAGCTATTTTAGTTGATGAATCTTATTTTACATATAATAACGATGGCAGCGCTGAAATAGAATTAACAGTACGCACTGGTACTTATGGTTCTCCATGGGAATCTGATACAGCGGCAAATAACGACGACTTTTATATTAATAATATGGCCTTATCACTTACAGACGGTACAATAATCCAGCCTTCTACAGTAGTTAATGATAAAGGCGAAAATGTAAAAGGTACAGGCGAGCTTAAAGTAGGCGATTCTGACGGATGGAATTTATGGATTACCATGACATTTGATATTCCAGCAGAAAAAATAAATGCTGTTGCTGGATCAATTGATACCACAGCTCTTTCAGAAGGTCAACATACTCTTACAGTTAACAGTACATCCGGTTTATCTCAAAGCATACCTTTCACAGTAAAAAATATCCCAGATGAAATACCAGAAGAAAAAATTATCAATACACAGCTTGATTTAACTGTTAACGCTCAGCAGTATCCGGCTACAGCTTCTGTAGAAACTGTAGAAGATGCTGAAAATATTACTCTGTATGAAGCTAAAGCTCTTAATGATATAAAAGTTTACAGCGGATATGGCGACAGTACAGCAAATGCAGTTGAAACAGATAATATTGGTACAACAACTACTGATAACGGCCAATACCCTTACCAGATATTCGAAATAGATACTATGGGGGCAAATGAAGGTACTGTACGTTTAGATGTTAAAGCTGAGGCTGATTATGGAAGAGACGTTCAGTTATATGCTCTTAATACAGTTACAGCTGAATGGGAGCTTCTTAAAACACAGCAAAAGGATGATAATATAACAGCTTTTGTTGATTTAACAAATAGAGTGGAAAATGGTAAAGTTATTGTTTTAGCTCAGGCACGCGGTACTGAATATACTCCTTATACACAGGCTCAGAGTACTCAGGATACTGTTAAAAATGATTATGAATGGGATGGAACTGCTATTCCGGAACAATATGATTTCTCATTTGCCTGGATTTCTGATACTCAGTATTATTCAGAACAATATATGGAAAACTTTAATACTGTTACAAATTGGATAGTTGATAATAAAGATAAATTAGGTATTGAATATGTTATCCATACAGGCGATATTGTTGATGAATTTAATGAAGAATATCAATTTATTAATGCATCCGAACAACTCAAAAAATTTGAAGATGCAAATCTTCCATACGGAGTATTAGGCGGCAACCATGACGTAGGACATGGTAATGCAGTATATGATCTTTATCAGAAATATTTCGGCGCATGGCGTTATGAAAATAATCCATGGTATGGCGGTACATATGATGATAATAAAGGCCACTATGATTTAGTAGAAGTAGATGGTGAAGAAATCCTGTTCATATATATGTCTTGGGATACTTCTGACAATGAAATCAATTGGATGAATGAAATCCTTGCGCAATATCCGGATAAAACCGCTATAATCTGTATGCATCCGGGTATAAACGCTACTGCTACACCTGACTATTTCAGCGAACGTATTATGAATGAAGTATGCAGTAAAAATCCTAATGTATTAGCTGTATTAAATGGACATTATCATGGTTCGTCCTTAAACTTTGTTGGATTTGATGATAATAACGAAGGGGTACAAGACCGTGTAGTATACCGCATCTGTACTGATTATCAAAGCGCTGAAGGCGGCGGAAGCGGATATATAAAAATGATTTACTTTGATTTAGCTAATGATAAAATCTATATGAATTCTTATTCTCCTGTTTTAGATGATTATAACTATTATGATAAACCTAAACTTGATGGCTATGGCGCTGGTACAGTTGAATATGATATTGATATTACAGAGCTTTCATATGATTTTGACCGTGATACTCAAAAGAGCCTTACAGTTGAAAGTATATCAGCAAATATTTTAACAGATACTAAGGTTATTGATGCAAATGCAGACCAGGCTTCTAATATCATATTGCCAACTGAAAAAGGACAATCCAATACTATTTATGCAGTAGAATCAGATATAAATGGAGATGTTTTAGGCTGTTCAACAGTTGTATCTTATACAATACCTGAATATACAGTTAATACAGACGCTAAGGTATACCAAGTAAATAGCCCAATCACAATGACCATAACAACACCGGGCGATGTATATGATATTAAACTGGTAAATGAATATGGCAAAGATATAGGCAGAACAATAGTAGATGCAGTATATGATGAAGCAACAGATACAATCACATGGACAGTACAGATTACAGTAGGAACCAAAGGAGACAGAACAGTAT
>CALWVB010000005.1 GCA_944384895.1 uncultured Clostridia bacterium
TGCCGCGACGGGCTTTCAAGAGGAATCTCTATTGTTGTAACAGCGTCTGAAACAAAAGGTTTAAACTCCTATATCGGCGGATTTAAGCAAAGGATTGCATTTGAAATGCCTCAGGATAAATATTCAGAAATTTTTAACGGTAAAGTTGGATTTATTAACAATAATCCCGGGCATGGTTTTGCAAATGTAACCGTTAAGCCGGATGGCGTTACCGGAACCTTTAGGATGAATCTTCCCTATGAAGTGCAGTGTTTTTTGCCTTATAAACCGGCAAATATACAAAATAATGCTGATACACAGGATGATTTTGACAGAAAACTCAAACAGAAATTTGATTTTGAATATGGTAAATATTTTAAATGTGTAAAGAAATATCAAACCTTCCCAAAAGAACTGACAATGGAAGAATATGAAAAAATCAAACAGCAGCCAAAGGAAGAAGCAAAGGATGCAAAGCTTCCTGTCAGCGTTGGACTGGATTATGTTGGTTTTTGTCCGGTAACAGTCGATTTAGAACAATCACATGTAATCGCAATATATGGTAAAAAGGAATTTGGTAAAACAAATCTATTAAATTTATTGCTTGATGGATTTATAAAACAAAAGCCATATTCGCGCATTGTATTTTTTGATGACGGACGCAATCAGCTTAAAAGTATATATGAAACATTTAGTATAAAAAGCGAATGTAAATATTTTAACGGTTTTTCAGAAGAAAGTATTAAATTAGATGCAGCAGGTTCAAGGCCTGAAGAAATAAGAACAAAGAAAATTTCACCTTTGCAAAGATTTTATCTGTATTTAAACGATAATTATATTGAATTGCCTAAAACATTATTGGCCGGTATGTTTGGTATTTCTGACTTGGATGCCAAACGGATAGCGGTTAACAATGATTATTCAGATTCAACTTTTGATATTTTAGGCTCGCCATTTACCGTATTTGTTATTCAAAGTAAATTAGTTTATTTAAATACAGCGGAAAGCCGGCATTTTATAGAAAAAATCTTACCGAGATTGGTTTCTATTGCTGAAGATAAAGGTTATTTATTTATATTTTCTGATGTTCAAAAAATCAGTGAAATGGAAACAAATATTGTTTTCAACAGCGTTATATCAACAGCATTTTTATTGGATAATATTGCAGAATTTGCTTCAGAACGCGGACAAAGAACTGTTTTTGGCAATATGGATGTTAAAGCTTTAAAAGAAGATTATGCTCCATGTGAAAAAGGCGACGGATATTTTTATGATATAGAAGCGGACAGTTTATTAAAGGCAAAATTTATAAAATACGAGGAGGATTAATGATATGTCAGATTTTATATCAGCTGATATTTCAAAAATTTCTAAATTTGAACAGGACAGCGCTGATGCAATTCAAGAATTTGATGATATTAAAGAAACGTTTAATTCCATTAATTCCACCTTGCTCAGTAAATGGAAAGGTGAAGGCGCTGACGCATACAAAACTGAAACCGATCATATTCTTGAGAATATTGGCGGCATTAAAGATATTTTAGATAGTATAAATAACGGTGTGGTTAAAGATATAAAAGAAAATTATATAAAATTAGATAATGAATTGGGTGAATTTAATAGAAATCCAGATACATCTGGAGGCAGTGAGGGTTAAAGATTATGCCATTAAATAAAAATTTTAATAATGTTGTAACTCAAAAAAAACAAAATAAACGTCAGATAACCAAACTTGCCGAACTTAATCAAGATGATAAAAATACAATATACAATTTAATATTTACACAATCGCAGACTGAAACTAAAGAAAAATAGCGAAAGGGCGGCGATATTATGGCAACAATTGAACTTTATGCTGATAAGGTTAAACAAATGCCAGGGTTAATTCAAGATGTCAAAAAGGCTGTTAAAAATTATAATTCAGAATTGTTTTCTCTTAAGAAAAAATCGCTGCGAATTAACCAAAGCGTATGTAATATGGATGATGTAGTCAGTTCTATTCAGGCATCAACACAAACTCAGGAAGAAAAGATTGAATCGCTTGAAACATTTAAACAAAACAGCGAACAATTTATAGAGGAAACTGCTGGTATTGACAGCGATGTAGCTGATGTTATTAATAAAAATAAAGATGATTTTTATGATAAATATGATTATTTAAAGCCTGAATGTGAAAAAAGCGGCTGGGAAAAATTCTGTGACGGATGTAAAAAGGTCGGTGAATGGTGTAAAGAACACTGGAAACTGATTGTAACGGTTGTATTGGTTGTTGCTGCCATAGCAGTAATAGTTTTTACAGCCGGTACTGCATTAGGTCCAATTACTGCTGCATTAGTAATGGCAGCAAAAGGCGTTATAGTTGGTTCAACAATAGGCGGTCTTGTAGGAGGAACGATTAATGCATTAGCAGGTGATTCCTTCTTTGAAGGATTTGAAGACGGAGCTTTTGGCGGTGCAATTGCCGGCGGGCTTACCGGCGGTATAGGTACCTGGTTATCATCTGGCGGGCAAGTCGCACTTTCTTTAGGTAAAACTATGCTTTTAGGCGCATCGGCTGATACAGTTGCTTCTCTTTTAGGCGATTTAGGTGACATTGCTATTAAAGGAGAAGATATATCTTTAGGTGATATCCTGTTTAATGCCGGTTTCTCATTTGTTTTGGGAGGCGCTTTTGTAGCTGGCGGTTATGGTCTTGGCAAAATCCTGCCAAAAATAAGTATACCAGGTATTAATCAAGGAAATGGCAGCTGGGCTCATGTTTGGGCATCCCAATCTACCAGATCTCTGAGGCATGGCACTAAAGTCAGCTTAAAGACCATACTTAAAGGTATTGGCTCAAATATTGTAAACGAAGTATGGGATTATATACTTGAACCATTTAAAACCGGTATAGGCAAATGGAAAGAATCATGGAATATTATTCCTGCAAACTAATCTGGAAGGAGTCTTTAAATGACACTAAATGAATTTAAGGTTGTTATTTCTAAAAAAAATTTAATTGCATTTTTATGTTTGTTTATTGTTATTGAAATCGGATTAATAGCAATGATTATATTTTCAGATTATGTCCTTATGGGTTCTGTTTTAGCTATTGTTTTACTTATTATCGGTCTTATTGCTATACTTTCAACAGTATTATTTTCAGTAAAAGTAATTGGATCAACTATTAAAGTTAGAACACGCTCAGGTGGACAATATGAATTTAACTGTTCAGATATTGATGAAGTAATTTGTTCTAAAAGAGACAGCGTAAGATATGGTCCTTCATTTTATATTACAATAATGACAAAATCACAAAAGCTAAATTTAGAAGGTACTATGACAGGTTTTCAGGAAATGGCTGGTTATATACTTAATAAATATGAAAATAATGAAATAAGACATACGGCAGTATCTGAAAACTGCAAAAAAATGCTGATTAGATATAAAAACGGGGATATCTTTAAGAAAAAGAAATAATACATATAAAGCTATGAATTGGATATTTCTGAAATAGTTATGATTATTTTAATCGCCAAATCTATATTAATTCAAATTATACATTTTGTGGTTATAATATTTCTTCAATGCACAAAGCAAAATAATTTGTTTTTTTATGTTTGCATTAAAACTACCGATTATAGGAAGCTAAGAGTGGGCGCCTGCGTGCCACCATATAAAATATGGTGGCTATATGCAAAATAATTTGTAATATTAAGATATTGCTTTTAAAATAAAACTAATTTTTTATTCTTAACCTTGGCTAAAATTATCAGCTATTATTTTGCATCCGGCGCATCTTTTTTTAAGATGCGCCACGCAGGCGCCCACTTTCATGAACGGTACTTTATTTGCATATGCTTTTTATGCATATTATTTTTAAATGCTATTTTTTATATTATCTTGGCAAATATCAAAAAACAGGGATAAAATCATAAAATTATAATAATAATCTTATGCATAATAAAACTTTTATAAAACTCTTATAATCACAGTAAAAAAATGGTATTATTATAAAAGAATAATTTTAAAATTGTATAAAAATGAATTAATAATATACAAAACATGATATAAGCAAACAAAGAGTAAGGGAGCCCTAAAGACATGAGCAATGAAATCATTGGCAATTCATATAAGTATATAATAGATGAATCCTATGGCATAAATAAAGATGGATTTATCGCAGTTGGTACAGAAAGTATAGTTTATAAAGGTTTAAAAACCAAACTGGAAGGCGGATTACAATTTTCCTGCGTACTTAAATTTAAACCTAAAGCAGTTATAGAAGACGGCAAAATTATTGATAGGTTAAATACCTTTAAAAATGAAGAATGGAAAATCTTTGAAGAATTAAGGGAATGCCGCTCTATTGTTCGTATAGATGATGTTATTGATTCTATAGGTTCATTTAGCCTGCCTTGTAGTTATGTTCAAGGCGGTGTTATCACCAGTGACAGATATTTTTGTGTTGTTGAAGAATTTATTGATGGTTGGAACTTGGATGAATTTTGTCGAGAAGAATATTGGAAACTGCGTAAAATCGAACCGCTTGCTAATGGTTTAAAACGAGTTGTTGAATATAATGATTTCACGGCTAATGAAAAAAGGAATGTATTATCAAGTTATAATTATGATAATATTTTAAAATATCAAAACCAAATACTATCGTTTATGATAAATCTTTGTGAGATCATGGAATTTGTTACAGAACAAAAAAATATCCTTCATTTGGATATTAAGCCGGAAAATATCATGGTAACTAGGCATGGTAAAGAACTTGTGCTTATTGATTTTGGCCGTTCAAAAAGAATAACAAAGGCTAATCCATTTGCTTATAGTGATTTATCAGCAGTGGATTATAATGAAAATGAAACTATTGATAAAATGTATCAATATGGTACTCTTGGTTATGCGGCGCCTGAATGTTATAACAGAGCGACAAACGGTTCGGCATTTCCTTTTCATATGGCTTTAGAACAAGGTAAAATGTCTATAGAAAGCGATATATTTTCGTTTGGCGCAACATTTTGGGAATGTCTTAATATGTTTGAATTAGTTACAAAAAATTGGCAGTTTTCAGCGGACAGCCATGATTTTTATAGAGATAATTTCTTAACTGATGATGCTTATTGTAATCGTGATTTATCATTAACTTCATCTACTTATCATAAGAAATTAGAAACAATTATAAAAAAATGTACTCGATCCCGTAATAAAAGTTTATATGATTCTGATAAATATTATCATTCATATAAAAGTTTACGCAAAGATATTGAAAATGCTAAGGATTCAGTACCGACAATTGTAAAAGAAGAAAATGTCAAAGTTAAAAATTCATTTAATTTATGCGGTGCAATGCTTTCATTTTTCCTTGTATTTCTTATAATTTATGGTATATACCATATAGCGGCATTTAATATAGCGCAGCGAAAATGGGATAATATAACCGCTAATTATAACGATACACAATTTTACAGGTTAGAAGAAGCTGCAAATGATTTAATTACTACTTCACCGTCAAACCAAATTGATAATACATATGAAAAAATTGCTCAGCTTACATATAATGGAAACGATATATCTGAATATGAAGCAACTATGCTGGTAGAACTTTTACAGAAAATAAATGATAACAGCCAGTTGCCATCACGTGTAGACGAAATTATACAGCATGGCAATACAAGAGCATTTAAAGAGATATCAACTGAAATTGTTAAATTAGGCAATGTAAATGATAGTATTGGATATCAATTGGCACAGGCAATCTTTAATGTTGAAGTAGGTCAAATTGGTATTGTAGATGCATATCAGACTTTACAAGCCTATCAGGATAATGAACAATTCCATAATGCTGTAATTAAGCTTAGAAATGTTTTAGATAATGATGAAAATATAAAAATAATTTCAGAAAACCTGGGCATAACTCGACAGGAAATCCAGGATTTCTTTAAGAGTATTGCTTTATAGTAGGGGGGACAGGTTATGAATAAATATTTTAATAGATTTTTTAATAAAGTACCAATTTTAAAATATATATTATATACTTTCATCAAGTGTTTTATAATTACTATACTTGCCGGTGGTTTAATATATTTAATTCTGTCCCTTACAGGTATATATTCTAAATTAGAAAATGCTTTAGATTTAAAATATAATTCACCGTTTGTAACTATACCAATATTTGCATTTGCTGCATTAGCTATTCTTTGTTTTGTTATAGGATTTTTATTATATTTTCATAAATATAAAAGAACAAAATCAAAGAGTAAATTTAACAAAGCTTTATCAAATATTTTGGATAATAATACAGACAAATTAGTTAAATCAAGGAGACATTAAAATATGAAACAGAAACAAACTCAAAAAATATTATTATTTTTATCCATTGTGTTTATGTTTCTGTTTTCAGCTTCATTCTTATTAATGCCAATTGCCTCACAAATAAATTTCCAGGGAAAATCTATTTTAATGTTTATAAATGGGCTTTGGTTTTGGATTACGGGAATAATTGCTATGATTTTATTTATAATAGTAAATCAAAGCCGAAAGAAGCAATTAAAAAATACAAATGAAATAGATAATAATAAATCTGGGTTTATATGTTTCTTTACAAATTCATGGGCAAAAGCAGCCGATTGTTTATTCCTAATAAGTTTAATAGGATTAATTATTTTAATTATTATCTTACCCCAAAGTTATTTTGTATTTATTTTTGCTTTTATTACTGTTTTTGCTTTTCTAATGCATTGTGTATTAAATGGAAAAAACTATAAATATATTATTAGGAATCTGAATCAGAAAAAATCTGATCAAAGTGAAAAGTCTGATCAAAAGGGAAAGTGAGTAGCAGATGAATATGGACAAAAAACAATTTATACATGGGATATCGCTGCGCAACAGGATTATTTGTATATTGCTCAGCATATTAATGCTTGCTTCTATGCTGCCGTTTGGCGCTATAATGAGCGTATCAGCAGCAAATAATAATCCGTCGTTTATTTTTACTGATAAAAATGGAACAGGGATATCCGGCGTTACTATTACATTGGTTGGCGCTGATGGTAAAAAGATTTCTTCCGAGCCTTCTGATAATAACGGCACAGCTAATTTTATAAAAGATATACCTGTTATTGGTTCTTCCTATGATTATACTGTTAATAATACGGGTACATATATTGCTGAGCCGGGTAATATTACAATAAATGATAACTCACCGATTAAAATAACGCTTTATGCTCCTGCTCCAACGGGCAGAATAAAACCTGTTGACCAGACGCCGGATATTAATGGCAAAGTAAGTTTTTCTGTTGATATAGATAATGCAGAAAATTCAGATGACCTTAACTATCAATGGTATGAAGGCGATAATGCTATAACAGGTGAAACTAATGCGCAATTATCTACTCCTATTTTGCCTTCTGAGGCTAAAGATTATTATTGCGAAGTAACTTCCGCTCTTTCTCAAGACGGCGTAAAAGCTGTATTTAAAGCTTCAGACGCTGTGCCGCATGTTTCTCTTAGAATAGATCCTATATCTGAAACGGTTTTATTTAGTACAATATCAATTACTGTAACTGTTACACCAAATGTTGCAGACGGTTCATCACCTTCCCCTAAAGGCCAAATAGAATTTTATGTTGATGATGAGATTAGAGCTTCTTCCGAATTGGATGAAAATGGTACGGCGGCATTAAACGGACTTATTTTATTTAGCGGCAGAGCTTATACGATATATGCAAAATATATAGACGACAGCGGTTATTATATTGATACAAACTCAGCATATCATTCTTATGAAAGCGGAATGACAGCTCCTATTGAAGGAACGCATTATACAATAAGCCATCCAAACGGCCAAAATGGATGGTATAAAAAAGATGGACAATTGGAAATCTGTCCGATTGGTATATTTGATCAGATTATTGACCGCAGCCAGGGTAATGATGATACATGGACAGATAAGCTTATAAAATCTGATGAAACATCAAAAGACGGATTATTTGTTACTTTTTCTCTCCGCAGTTCTATTACAGGAGAAACTTCAAGTATAGTAACAGTACCATATAAATTGGATAGTACTGCTCCGGATAATGTAACAATAACCCAGAATTGGACCCAAAATGATGAAAATTATGAATGGGAACGTATCCCTTGCAATGATGAAATAGGATGGGAAGAAAATAAGGATGAATATTTATATCAAGTCACCCTTTCTGCCCATGATAATTTGTCTGGAATTGAATATTTTAAATGGAGATATAAAGACAGTAAAGACTGGCAATATATTGACGCCATCCCTGATGCAAACACAGAAGGGTTGGCAACAGCACAAATCGGCATAAATTATTCCCAATGGTATGAAAGTAATGGCATTGAAGTTATAGCATATGATTATGCTGGAAACTCAGGCCAAACAAAATCTGCTGATGCTCAGCGATCGATTATTGTAGAATATGATACATCGAATATAATAAGATATACTGCAAATAAAGATAACGGCAATAATAAGATTATTTGGCCTGAAGATATATGGGTTAAAGATAACGGTAATGATAATATAAATAAAGATAAAATAGATGATATTACAAATTTAATATATAATAAAGCAACAACTGTTGCTATAACCATCCCTAATGATGAAGAGCTAAAAGAAAATATCCAGATCAGTTTAAATGAACAAGCAATAGCAAAAGAAGATATCGAATGGGTATTAGATGAAGAAAATTCTACTTATAAAGCTGTTATTAATCTTAAGGAAGGTAATTCATTAATTAAAATTAATCCTAATGCTGATAAAGAATATAATATTATATCCAATGAAATTGGCAGTAAGATTGTAAAAGATTTATATATTTCCAAGATACATACAGTTGATACAACAAAACCGGTTATTAACACAGAAATCGGAGAAATAACAGATGATGGCAGCCGGGATATAACAGTAATCATTAAAGATAAAAATTTCCGAGCCAGTGAACTTTATTTTTCTGAGATAAACGTAACAGATATTCAAGGTGAACCGGTAAATGAATTTAATGCGGATGTTTTTCTGGATGAATTAAGGA
The DNA here is from genome assembly GCA_944384895.1 of uncultured Clostridia bacterium. Classification (GTDB taxonomy): domain Bacteria; phylum Bacillota; class Clostridia; order Oscillospirales; family Acutalibacteraceae; genus RGIG7067. The sequence continues at coordinate 9,024 of CALWVB010000005.1, forward strand.
ATGCACAATGGAAACTTACAGATACCGATTATGATGAGGATACAGATGCAGATGAATATGCTGCTACAGTAACGCTCTCTGTTAATGCTAATTACAGCTTTACACTGCAATGTAAAGATTTAGCAGGCAATGAGGCTGTACCTGCTGCGGTAGAGTTTTCTATTGATAAAGATCCTCCGGAAAATCTTCAAATAACTTATATTACTAAACCTGTCAATGTATTTTTGCAAATAATCACCTTTGGATATTATAAGCCATCTGTAACTATTGAAATACAGGCTGACGACGCTGTTACTGGTGTTGACCATTTTAATTGGACATATACCCGTCAGGAAGGCGTCAGTGATATTAATAAAGAAAATGAATCAGGCCAAATAGATTGCACTGATTCAGAACATTTTTCATATAAAAATCATAATAAAACAGCTATTGCAACCTTTACGCTTACCGCAGATGAATTTGCACAGTATCGCGGCAGTATTTCCTTTACCGCTACTGATAAAGCCGGCCATATCAGTGATATTCATTATGGAGACGGCACTGCAATAGATGAAAACGGCGATTCTTATGATACTGATTCTGAACATGTTATTGTTGTAGATACTATAGCTCCTGAGCGTGTCATAACATATCCTCAGCCGCAGCAAATCCGCGATAAAGATACGCTTGAGCCTTATACCGGCAATAAAGCGGAATATGTAAATCAGGAAAATATAAATTCTATTATTTATTATGACAATACATACGGCGATACCATCCCTGTAACATTAAAGATTACAGAAGCTAATTTTTATGCTGAGGATGTTATTATTAAAATAAATGATAATGATTATACAATTGACAATTGGTCGCAAAATGGCGATGAATGGACTGGAATAATCAATTTAACAGATGACGGCCAATATATAATCACTGTTGAATATATTGACCGTTCAGGCAATATAATGCAATCATATGAATCGGAAACCATTATTATTGACCGGGTTAATCCGGTAATAGATAAATATGAATTTGAACCTGCTGATTCAGATGGAGATATTGAAGCTAGTGAATTTATTGAAGTTTTAGAATATGGCTATTATTTTAAAACCAATTTCAAACTAAAAATTCATACTTCTGATGCTTTGCCGTCATCAGGGCTTGATAAAATAGAATATCGACTTGTTCCTTATATCGACGGCATTGAACAGGATGAAATTACAGGTACTTTGCCGATTACAGACGGCGTAGCATATTTAAATATACCCGCCAGGTTCAAAGGCCAGATTTTTACACAAAGTTATGATAATACCGGCAATAAATCTGATGAAGTAACTCCTCAGGCTTTTGTTATTGATGAAATGGCGCCATTGGTTGATGTAGTCAATAACAGTACAACTACATATACAGATGCTGCTGGAAATCCACTTTATATTGAAGATACCAGCGTTACTGTTACAATTACTGATATGGCGTCAGGAATAAAAGAAATCGGATATGCTCAAAATTCAGAAAAAGCTGCTTTTGCAAGAAAGAATATTATCATAAACAATACCGGATATAATGTAGGGGATGATGTGGGCGACGGCTGGATTATTTCTGAAATGGATGTAAATCTGGTCACAAAGATTACAAAAACATTTTACTATAATAGTGATGATAATGATATTATGCTCACAATTGATGCTGCCGACCGTTCCGGTAATAAAAAAGAGGGTATTGTCAATAAAAAATTTACTATTGATAAAACTGCGCCTATAATTAATGTTGTTTTCCGTGAAGATGATGATACTGATGTATATTATGATGCAAACCGTATAGCTGATATAACGGTAATTGAACGTAATTTTGACGCCTCCCGCATTAATGCAGTTATTGAAAATACATTTGGCGATATACCTGGCTTTACATTTACAGATGTTTCCAATACTGAGCATACTGCAGTAATTGATTTTGATGAAGGCGATTATACTTTTGAAATGAATGGTACTGATCTAGGCGATCATACTGCAATAGTTAATTACAGCGGCGGGAATGAGAATCTTTTCTATGTAGATAAAACTAAACCTGTTATTAGTGATAATTTTATTGAATTTAGTAATGAAACAACAGAAAATAGTTTTAATTATGATATGACAGCATCAGTTTCAGTAACAGAACATAATTTTGATCCTAATTTAATAAATCTGCGTATACTTAGAAAGGATGCTGGTTCAAATCATAATAATTCCGGTTTAGTTGATGTTACCGCACAATTATTAAGCAGGATTAACTGGTCTTCAAATGGAGATATACATACCATCTCGTTTACTATTTCACAAGATGCTGTATATCAAATAGAAATGACTCCTGCTGATTTAGCTGGTAATACAGCTGATTATAGAAGTACTGTTGTATTTGAAATTGATAAAACAGCTCCAGTTATAAGCGCTAGAAACGGTCAATATGTCAGTGGGGATGATATTGAATTTTTAGATGTATATACATATGACCGTAAAGATGAAGCTGCACCTACAATTGAATTTAGTGATGCTAATATAGATCATATTAAATATGCATTAACAGTATGGATACCTGATTATTCAAATCCAGAATCCTTACCTACTGTAAAGCCAAAAACAGTATATTTAAATGAAGATCCTAATAAAACTGGTATTATCAGTGGAGGTAAATTTACTCTTCCTGGATTTATAAAAGATGGTGTATATACAGTTGAATTAATTGCTGTTGATGTTGCAGGAAACGAAAGCGCACTTAATACTAATACATATGCACGATTAGTAGAAAATGATGTTTTAGCATTTATTTTAAATAGTAATGTAGAGAACAAAACTGGTTTATATTCATTCCAATATGAGAATGGAACACCAATTAGTATGCGTCCGGATAATTTCAGTGATCTTGAAATATTTGTACTTGCTAGAAAAGATACAAATGTTGATATTGTATTGCGTGATACAAATGCTCAGGAAATATCTGCAAATGCTCAGGTAACTACTGATGACAGTATATATGGTTTTACTATTTATTATTACTTATTGAAATCGGACTTTTTTAAAGATAATTTTTCCGATGATATGGATGCTGATTTACATCTAACTGTTAAAAATGATGACAAACGTATTGACCTTGGTAAAATACATATAGATAATATGGCGCCTACATATGCATTACCAAATGATTTTAATTCATGGCATTGGTATTTTGGTAATGAAACGCGTACAATTACCATATCAAATATTAATGAATTGTTAGATCAAAATAATTGTAAAGTTTATGATAATGGTAAAGAGATAGATTTTGATTATTCAAGTCAAGCTAATACTGTATCATTTGCTCTTGCAAAAGGTTGGCATAATGTTGGTATTGTTCTTAATGATACTGCTGGTAATGAGAATAATATACCGGAAAAAATTTATATGCATGTAGGTTATTTCTGGTTATGGATTATTATTTCAGTTTCAGTTATTATAATCTTTTCAATATCATTTGTTTTGATCCGTAATAGAAATAAAAAACGCAAATTGGAAAATGAATAATCTCAAAAAAATACATTTTATTAAATTTTACGTTGAGTTTTAAATTAATTATTAAATAAGGTTATATTTTATTAAAATCTTGCTTATATAAGGAAAATAAACGATAAATTTTATTATCAACCAAATTCAATTATAAATTACAATAAAATATATCCTGTATCAGACCTTTATTAGTGGGGGCGCCTGCGTGCAACCATATTTCATATGGTTGCCAAATGCAAAATAATTTGATAAATAAAGATGATGTGTATTTAAGATAATACTAGTTTCTTTTTATAACTTAGCCTGAGTATTTTAAAAATTATTTTGCGTAAAGCGCATCCTTTGGATGCGCTGCGCAGGCGCCCCCTTTTATTCGTAAACGGTAATTTTTATATGTCTTTATTTTTATTATCTATATAATTATATACATTAAAAAGGCGTATGGACAAATCCATACGCCTTTTTATTTGCATTTTTAACTTAATTTAGATTATTAAAGACTTCATCATGTTTTATTTTATTAATTTAACAAAAAACCTGTTATTTAAAACTATATATTTAATTTGCATCTATTTGAGATGTTGTCTGTTCCTGTGAGCTTGTTGTTGTTTGATCTGGTATAACAACTTTTAAACCTTCTAATATAGCGTTTGTTACTTCTTTCTCAAGATCAACTTCATCAAATGGCATAGCTACAGTAAATTTATAAGTTACTTCATCAGTATTTATAAATATTAACACCCATGTTTGTAATTCTTCTTCAACAAAAGCTCTAACATATACAGAATTATATCCATCTATTATTACATCCTGAGCTGTAGATATTTCAATATATTCTTCGAAATCTCCCATCATACCTTCTTTAATATAATCAGCTTTAAAAACTTCAGGATCAATATTTTCATCAAATATATTTACACCTATAGATACATCATGTGATTCATTATAAAGTGTATATCCACCGCCAGCATCTAATGGCACTAATTCAGCTTTCCATTCATCACCGCTTAATGGTATTTGATATCTGTCACATTCCCAATATCCTGTATTGTCATTATATATAGGCATAGTTGTTGAAACATATCCCTCTGCTACAGGAGGATGATAACTGCTTTCCCAACCTGATGTATAATATGGAGGCAATTCAGTACTTGATTGCTCACTATTACTATTTTTACATGCTGAAAAAGCTATTAATGTTAAAGCTAATATTAATATTAAACAAATAAATTTCTTCAAAAAATATTCCTCCTATATTCGGCTTTATACTTCTCACTTTTTATATTAATATTTTTACATTATTGTTAATTATAACATAATATTATGATCTTTTTCAATACAAAATATATGAACATAGCGTTGTTAAAGGTAATTCTAATAGTAGAAAATGTACAGTTAAAAGTGGACGCCCGCGCAGCGCATCCCTTGGATGCGCTTATTGCAAAATAATTGCTGATAAATAATGTCAGATTAATAAAGAGACTAACCAATTATCTTAAAACACAACATATTTTTTTACAAATTATTTTGCACTCGGCAGCCATATTTTATATGGCTGCCCGCGGGCGTCCTAAATTGATGAAGACGGTAAGTTTCTCTATAATTATAATAAATAATTTTTGTTTATTTCTTATCGCTTGTTTTTTTATATAGTACAATTTGGATGCTGCATTTGGATAATACAGCATTAATTATACACAAAAAAGGTATATAACCATTAAAATATTAATAGTTATATACCTATTTTATATATTTACCGTTCTATTATATTAATTCAATAATAGCCATTTCAGCAGCATCACCGCGGCGTGGACCTATCTTAATGATACGGGTATAACCGCCGTTACGATCTGCATATTTAGGGGCAATCTCATCAAATAATTTTTTAGTAACATCTTCCTTTGTAATAAAAGCAAGAGCCTGACGTTTATTATGAAGATTATCCTCTTTAGCTAATGTAATAAGTTTTTCAGTAAGCGAACGGACTTCTTTAGCTCTTGTTACAGTAGTTTCAATTCTTCCTTTTTCAAGAAGGAAAGTAACTAAACCGCGAAGCATAGAGATTCTATGAGCAGTTGGTCTGCCGAGCTTTCTAGTTCCGGGCATTAAAATCACTCCTTTTGCAGGTAGTCATAAACGGTATTCAAAATAAAACACTAATTTTGATTATACCGAAGCACAATTTATATCATAAGGTTTATAATTCCAATTTTATTATAACCTTTACCTATAAGCCTGTTATCTGAGCCTTTTATAATCTTAAAATGTTAACTGATTAAATGATAAGCTGTAAACAAGTTTATCATCTCAAGCCCTTAAGACATCAGGAATAATTAATTATTCATCCTCATGGTAAAGCGAACATCCAAGAGACTGTAATTTCTGCATAACCTCTTCAAGTGATTTACGTCCAAGGTTACGTACCTTCATCATATCTTCTTCACTCTTATTTATCAAATCTTCAACAGTATTAATACCAGCACGTTTGAGACAGTTAAAGGATCTTACAGAAAGATCTAATTCTTCAATTGTCATTTCTAATACCTTTTCTTTACCGCTTTCAGGAGTTTTGACAACAATTGGGCCATGCTCCTCATCAGATAAATCAGAGAAAAGATTAAGATGTTCAGTGAGTATACGCGCAGCCAAAGATACCGCTTCTTTAGCATTGATAGTACCGTTAGTCCATACTTCCAATGTTAATTTATCATAGTCAGTTATCTGGCCTACACGGGTATTTTCAACTGAATAGTTTACTTTTACACATGGATTATAAATAGAATCAACAGGGATAACACCGATCACCTGTTCCATATTCTGTTTATTTCTTTCACTTGGCACATATCCTCTGCCTTTGTCAATATTGATTTCCATAAACAGTCTTGCATCCTCGCTCAGGGTCGCAATATGCATATCAGGATCAAGTATTTCTACTTCTGAATCGCATTTTATTGAACCGGCTGTAACTTCGCACGGACCGTTAGCTTCAATATATACAACCTTAGGGCCATCGCCATGAATACTGGCAATAAGACCTTTAATATTGAGGATGATTTCAGCGACATCTTCTTTGACACCTGGTATAGTATCAAATTCATGGAGTATGCCGTCAATTTTTACTGAATTTACCGCAACGCCTGGGAGAGAGGAGAGCAGTACTCTTCTTAAGCTATTACCTAATGTAATACCATAACCTCTTTCAAGCGGTTCTACGATAAATTTTCCATATGTGCCGTCGGGCAGCAGATCGAGAGTCTCGATTCGTGGTTTCTCTATCTCTATCATCTGTACCTCCATATTTTAAACGGCCGGATAGGTTTGTTTTTTTATATAATAAAAATAAATATAAACTATCCCGGCTTATTTGTGTCATAGGGCGGTAAAATATTTCATTTAAGAATATGTTCCCGCAATGGATATTTTTTAACCTGAATAATTTTACGCGGCTAATATTAGGGATTTTAATACATTAATAAGGCTTTATACAGCTTTTATTAATTTTAAAAATCCATATATATTTTTATGTCCGCCGGGGAACACCCGGCAAAATTAGCGTTTGCAGATTTAATTTATATGCCGATAATGGTAAAAAATAACATTCTGCAAAGATAATTATTGCCGGATAAAAATTTCCTATGCACTTTTTAACGGCATTATTTGGAATAAAGTTCGACGATAAGTGTTTCTTCAACATTAAGGTCGATCTGATCGCGGTTAGGCAGAGAAATTACTTTAGCCTGAAGAATATTTTTATCAACATCAAGCCATTGTGGAACTGGACGTCCGGAAGCTTCGATGATAGCTTTAAATTTCTCGCTGTCGCGGCTGTTTTTATTTATAGTAATAACATCGCCTGCTTTTACCCTGTAGCTTGGGATATTAACACGGCGGCCGTTTACTTCATAATGTCCATGACGAACAAGCTGTCTGGCTTCTGGACGGGATGTTGCCCATCCAAGACGGTAAACAACATTATCAAGGCGGCTTTCAAGGATTCTGAGAAGGTTTTCACCTGTAACGCCTGGCTGACGGTCAGCGATTTCAAAATAATGTCTGAACTGGCCTTCTAATACGCCATAATAACGGCGGGCACGCTGTTTTGCACGAAGCTGTACGCCGTATTCAGATGATTTTTTACGGCCTTGACCATGTTGTCCAGGCGGATAGTTCCTGCGGACTACTGGGCATTTATCTGTATAACACCTTTCGCCTTTAAGAAATAACTTGTCGCCCTCGCGGCGGCAGAGCTTGCAGACAGGACCTGTATATCTTGCCATAAGTCTTTAGCACCTCCAAAAATTAGACGCGTCTTCTTTTAGGCGGACGGCATCCGTTGTGTGGTATCGGGGTAACGTCTTTAATCATATTAACTTCAAGACCTGCTGCCTGAAGAGCACGAATAGCTGCTTCACGGCCTGCACCCGGACCTTTTACATATACCTCAACAACCTTCATGCCATGCTCCATAGCAGCTTTTGCTGCTGTTTCTGCAGCAGTCTGTGCTGCGAACGGGGTGCTTTTTCTGGAACCCCTGAAGCCCATTTCACCGGCGCTTGCCCATGAAACTGCATTGCCCTGCACGTCGGTAATTGTTACGATTGTGTTGTTGAAGGTGGACTGGATATGAGCCGCGCCACGTTCAATATTTTTACGTTCACGGCGTCTGCGGATCGTAGTCTTACCTTTTACATTTTTACCTGCCATATCCTAATTCCCTCCTTACTTCTTCTTGTTAGCTATTGTCTTTTTAGGACCTTTACGTGTACGAGCGTTTGTTTTGGAACGCTGTCCGCGTACCGGTAATCCTTTACGATGCCTTACTCCGCGGTAACAACCGATTTCTATAAGTCTCTTTATATCAAAAGCGACGTCACGTCTTAAATCGCCTTCAACAGTGAGATTATGGTCTATATATTCACGGAGCTTGGAAACTTCATCTTCTGTAAGATCGCGTACCCTTTTATCAGGATCTACGCCTGTAGAAGCTAAAATATCATTGGATGTCTTGCGACCAATGCCAAAAATATAAGTAAGTCCGATTTCGACTCTTTTATCTCTTGGCAGGTCAACGCCGGCTATACGAGCCATAGTTTTGCACCTCCGAAATTATCGTTATGCGCGCCTTTATTATTAACCTTGGCGCTGTTTGTGCTTAGGATTGTCACAGATTACCATGACTCTGCCCTTGCGTTTGATTATTTTACATTTTTCACAGATTGTTTTTACGGAAGGTCTGACCTTCATAGTAAAACGCCTCCTTATCGTCAAAGCAGGAATTATTTTATATCCCTGTTTTATTTGGAGTTTTATTTAGTTTTTATTTGCAAGTTTAAATTTATTTTGAACGCCATGTTATACGGCCTTTTGTAAGGTCATACGGCGACATCTCGACCGTTACTTTATCGCCCGGCAATATACGTATAAAATTCATACGTAATTTTCCTGATATATGAGCCATAATCTGGCGGCCGTTTGGTAATTCAACCATAAATACCGCATTTGGCAGAGCCTCTGTTACGGTACCTTCTATTTCTATAACATCTTCTTTGGACAAGTTAAAACCTCCTCAAGTTGAGAATATAGATTATAATTTTCTGTTAATAATCTTTATTAAACCGCTTGTTTTATTCATTAATACCGGATTTATCCGATATAGCGGTTATCGCCTTGCGCAGTTGCCTGTCGGATAATAAAATCTCCTCCGGCAAAATATATTTAGTCATTTGTAAATGGCGGATTTTTTTCTTCTTTGGATTATCTAGCAGCCGCAGCTTACCATTTGCTAAAAAACAGTATTGTTCATCACAACTTAGTATAGCCATAAATAATCCTTTATCTTTACCCGCCTTTGACAGCACAACTCTTCCTCTTTCCGGCTCTATTATCAAATGAACAGCACCCCCATATATTAATCAGGGTTTGTTAAGATTACCGGACCATCTCCGGTAATAGCAATAGTGTGTTCAAAATGGGCGGAAAGTTTGCCGTCGAGCGTTTTGACCGTCCAGCCGTCCGGTAAGACTTTTATCTTTTCCGTACCAGCGTTAATCATAGGCTCGATTGCTATAGTCATGCCTTTTGCAAGGCGGACTCCTCTTGAGGGCGTTCCATAATTAGGCACGCTTGGGTCTTCATGCAGGTTCGCGCCTACTCCGTGGCCGACAAAATCGCGTACCACCGAGAAACCGCGATCCTCGACATACCTTTGTATGGCGTATGAAATGTCACCCAACCTGTTTCCGACTTTTGCCTGAGCGATCCCTTGATAAAGTGATTCGCGCGTAGCATCCATCAGAGCTTGCGCTTCAGGCATTACATCGCCTGCTGCAAAGGTTGCGGCATTATCGCCATGGTATCCGTTAAAAAACGCGCCGATATCTAAACTTACGATATCACCGTTTTTTATCACCCTTTTGGATGACGGTATGCCGTGGATGACCTCATCATTTATTGATATACAAGCTGAGGCAGGAAAGCCGCCATAACCGAGGAATGACGGCGTAGCGCCGCATCCCTCGATATATTTGCGTACTATGTTATCTATTTCCTGGGTTGTTACTCCAGGCTGTACTGCCTCGCCGCCGAGACGCAGAGCACGCGCTGATATTATACATGCTTCACGCATTAATTTAATCTGGCGCTCTGTCTTTAATGATATCATATATTAATCCTCCAGAGCAGCTAAAGTAAGCTTTGTTGTATCAGCTACTTCTTCTTGCCCTTCAACTATGAAAAGCTTGCCCTTCTTTTCATAGTAGCCCTTTAAAGGTTCTGTTTGATCATGATAAACAGCTAACCTTTCAAGGATTGTTTGAGGTTGGTCATCCTTGCGCTGAACTAGGGCGCCGCGGCATTTATCGCATACGCCTTCCACCTGCGGTTTTTTATAAAGCAAGTGGTATGATGCGCCGCATTCGCCGCAGACGCGGCGACCCGATAGCCTTTCGGTAATTTTTTCGTCAGGTACTTCTATATCAATTACCCTGTCGATTTCAATACCCATTCTATCCAGGGCCTCAGCCTGAGCTATTGTACGGGGAAAACCATCCAATATAAATCCATTTTTACAATCATCTTGAGCTAAACGTTCTTTGATGATATTTATTACTACTTCATCAGGAACAAGTTTACCTGAATCCATATAAGATTTTGCTTTTAACCCCATCTCAGTACCGCTGTTCAGAGCTTCACGGATTATATTTCCAGTTGAGATTGCTGGTATATTGAGATGTTGGCAGATTATTTCTGCCTGGGTGCCTTTACCTGCGCCTGGAGCGCCTAAAAGTATAAGCTTCATATAAGAAACCTCCTTATTATTCAAGGAACCCTTTATAATGACGCATAAGCATCTGAGATTCAATCTGACGTACAGTTTCAATTGCAACACCAACAACGATCATTATTGATGTACCACCGATTGCAATGTTTACTCCAGTTGCTGCTGTAAATATAATCGGTAATATTGCGATAACTGCAAGGAAGAGTGCGCCGATAAGAACTATCTTGCTGATAACTCTCTTAATAAAGTCAGATGTCGGTTTACCTGGACGGTAACCTGGAATTGCGCCATTGTTTTTCTTAAGATTATTGGCCATTTCTATTGGGTTATACTGAATAGAAATATAGAAATAGCTGAATGCTATGATAAGCAGGAAGTAAAGTACGCCATAGAGCCATCCGCGTGTGGAGAAAGCATTAAAGAAACCTTCCCAGAATGGAGATGGATTGCGTACAAACATTTGAATAGTTTGTGGAATGGAAAGTATTGTGGAAGCAAAGATGATTGGAAGAACACCGGACATATTAACCTTAATAGGCATATGTGTAGACTGTCCGCCATACATTTTTCTTCCTACAACTCTTTTTGCATATTGAACCGGTATTCTTCTTTCGGCGTCTGTTAAAACGACGATAAAAGCGATCATAGCAAGGAAGAGTATAATTGCAAGTGGAACAAGGAAGAGATAGGATTTTGGTCCGCCATCCTGTAAGCCTGCACTGAAGTATGCCCAGAGTACCTGGATAGCTTCCGGCAAACGGCTTATGATACCAGCAAAAAGTAAGATAGAAATACCATTGCCGATTCCTTGTTTGTTAATCTGTTCGCCCAGCCACATCATAAGAGCTGAACCAGCAGTGAGTACTACTACTATTACGATACCGCTGAACCATGCCTCCCAGCCGGATGCATATTCAACAACCTGTATAGCAGTTCCGTCCGAACCTACAGCATTGCGAAGGTATACATAATAAGCAATAGCTTGGATAAGTGCTAATACAACCGTAGCAAAACGCGTTATAGTACCAATCTTTTTACGGCCTTCTTCGCCTTCTTTAGCCATTCTTTCGAGCGGCGGTATAGCGACAGTTAACAGCTGCATAATGATGGATGCGTTGATGTACGGTGTTACCGACATAGCGAACAGGGTAGCTTTACTAAAAGCATCGCCTGATAAAACATTAAAATATGAGAAAAGATTTGTGGAAGCCTCCTGACCAACCTCAAAGGATGGGAAGAGGGATTGCAATGCGGTAGCATCAAGGAATGGTACCGGAATTGCTGCGCCAATCCTGAATATCAGGATGATCATTATGGTGAATAATATCTTCCTTCTAAGATCAGCGATTTTCCATGCATTTCTAAATGTGGAAAACAACTTAAATCACCTCAGCCTTTCCGCCTGCAGCTTCAATCTTCTGCTTGGCACCTTCAGTGAAAGCGGCTGCTTTTACGGTGAGTTTTTTAGCTGTAAGATCGCCGTTGCCAAGAATTTTTATGCCGTCATATTCTTTTTTAACAATACCTTTTTCTTTTAATGCTGCAAAATCTACAGTAGCGCCTGCTTCAAATACATTGAGTTTATCAACATTGATTGCTGTATATTTTGTAGCAAAGATATTATTGAAACCTCTCTTTGGTATACGCCTTGCGAGAGGCATCTGGCCGCCTTCAAAGGCAACGCGCATTCCGCGGCCGGCCCTAGCCTTCTGGCCTTTATGACCTTTACCGGCGGTTTTACCGTTTCCGGAACCATGGCCTCTGCCTATTCTCTTAACCGGACGGTTTGAACCGGCCGCCGGAGTAATTTCATTAAGTTTCATTTTGATTCGCACCTCCTTAGCTTACGCCTTAGTTACCTCGATGAGGTGGATTATTTTATTGATCTTACCGCGGGTAGCGGCGTTGTCCGGCTGAATAGTTTCGTTGCCGATTTTTTTCAGCCCTAAGGATATTGCTGTGGCAATCTGGTCATCCTTGCGTCCGATAAGGCTTTTGACCAGCTTTATTTTAACTGTAGCAGCTTTAGCTGCTTTTGCTGTTTTTGCCATTTATCATACGCCCCCTTAGCCCAGAATATCTTTTACCGATTTACCGCGTGTTGCAGCGACTTGATCGGCATCGCGCAATGAAGCTAAGCCCTGGATAGTAGCTGTAACAACATTACATGGATTATTTGAACGTAATGCTTTTGTACGGATATCTTTAATACCAGCAGCTTCAACAACTGCACGGACCGGACCACCGGCGATAACGCCGGTACCTGGTGCGGCTGGTTTTAATAAAACAGCGCCTGCGCCAAATTTTCCGATTACTTCATGTGGGATTGTTGAACCTTTTAATGATACCGTAATAACATTCTTTTTAGCATCTTCTATACCTTTGCGGATAGCATCAGGAACTTCGCCTGATTTGCCTAAACCAAAGCCTACCCTGCCTTTACCGTCGCCTACAACGACTAATGCAGCAAATTTGAAGATACGACCGCCTTTAACGGTTTTTGATACACGGTTTATAGCGACTATGCGCTCTGTGAATTCCGATTCCTGTTTTGGTGCGTCAATTCTAGCCAAAGTAATCCTCCTAACTGTTAGAACTTGAGGCCGCCCTCACGGGCGCCTTCGGCCAGCTCTTTAACGCGGCCGTGGTATATATATCCGCCGCGGTCAAATACAACCTCGGAGATACCCTTTGCAATAGCGCGCTTTGCTACAAGCTTGCCGACTTCTTTGGCTGCGGCTTTATTTCCGCCGTAACCGGAAAATTCCGGGCTGAGCGAAGAAGCTTCTGCCAATGTTACGCCCTTTATGTCGTCTATGACCTGAGCATAGATGTTTGCATTGGAGCGGAATACACAAAGGCGTGGACATTCAGCTGTGCCGGAAATCTTACCGCGTACTCTAACATGGCGGTGCAGCCTGGCTTTATTACTGTCTGGTTTATTGACCATTGTTCATTCACTCCTTTACTTCTTGCCGCCCTTGCCGGCCTTGCCTTCCTTAAGATGGATGACTTCGTCGACATATTTAATGCCTTTGCCTTTATATGGCTCTGGCGGGCGTTTTTCACGTACTTCAGCGGCAAACTGACCGACTTTTTGTTTATCCGGACCGCTGATAATGATTTTATTAGGGCCTGGTACGTCGATTGTTATGCCGTCAATTTCAGGTACTGTTACCTGATGGGAATATCCTAAGTTCATAACAAGGTTTTTACCCTGTTTTTGTACACGGTATCCAACGCCGTTTACATCCAATTCCTTTTTAAAGCAATTAGTAACGCCTTCTACCATGTTAGCGATAAGAGAACGTGTTAAACCATGCAGTGCACGGTGTTCCTTATCATCGCTTGGACGGGTTACAGTTATAACATTACCGTCCACAGCAACAGTCATATCCGGATGGATTTGCTGTTTTAATTCGCCCTTCGGTCCCTTTACAGTGACCAGATGATCTTCAACCTTTACGGTGACACCGGCCGGGATAGCGATGGGCTTTCTGCCTATTCTTGACATAATTTCCTACCCCTTCCCGTTACCAGATAAATGCCAGTACTTCGCCGCCGACCTTTTCTTTACGGGCCTGGCGGTCAGTCATAACACCTTTTGAGGTGGAGATGATCGCTACACCCAGTCCGCGGAGAACTTTAGGCATATCTTCTACATTTGTATATATACGCAAGCCAGGTTTACTTACGCGGCGAAGGCCCTGGATAGCCGGAACCTTGTTTTCACCATATTTAAGGGTGATGCGGATAACCCCCTGCTTGCCGTCGTCAATGACTGTGAAATTTTTGATGTATCCTTCATCCATAAGAATTTGTGCAATTGACTTTTTCATATTGGACGCTGGTACATCGACGGTATCGTGCTTTGCTGACGTTGCATTACGAATTCTTGTCAGCATATCGGCTATTGTATCCGAAATTTGCATTGAGTTTGTCCTCCTTTGCTTACCAGCTGGCCTTCTTCACGCCTGGGATTTCGCCCCTGTAGGCAAGTTCCCTGAAGCATATACGGCAAATACCGAATTTGCGAAGATATGCGTGAGGTCTGCCGCAGATTTTGCATCTGTTATAGGCGCGAGTAGAGAATTTTGGTTCTCTTTTTTGCTTGACTTTCATTGATGTCTTTGCCAATTTTGCCTACCTCCTTTGATTACTTCGCAAACGGCGCACCCATAAGTTTTAATAACTCGCGGGCTTCTTCATCAGTATTAGCGGTGGTTACAAAACATATATCCATACCGCGTACTTTATCTATCTTATCATATTCGATTTCTGGGAATATAAGCTGTTCTTTAATACCCATTGAATAATTTCCTCTGCCGTCGAATGAGTTAGGGTTAATACCACGGAAGTCACGAACACGCGGAAGAGCTATATTAAAGAACCTGTCAAGGAATTCATACATTCTATCGCCGCGCAATGTTACTTTTGCACCGATATTCATTCCTTCACGAAGCTTAAAGTTAGCTACTGATTTCCTTGCTTTACAAGCAATAGCTTTCTGGCCTGTGATAGCGGAAAGGTCTGTGATGATAGCATCTATAACCTTTGCATTGTCACGTGCTTCGCTTTCGCCTACGTTTATGACTATTTTATCAAGTTTCGGAATCTGCATAACCGACTTATACTCAAATTTTTTCATGAGCGCCGGCGCTACTTCCGACTTATAATAATCTTTAAGTCTTGCCATGTCTTATCCTCCTTACAGCGTCTCGCCGCAGCCCTTGTTACGGCATTTGCGTTCGCGGATAAATTTACCAGGTCTTTCCGGGTCCGGACGAACCATAACGCCTACACGGGTTGGCTTGTTACACTTAGGGCAGACTACCATGACCTTACTTGCATATATTGCACTTGGGGCTTCGATAATACCGCCGGGCTGGCCCATTTGACGAGGTTTAACATGTTTTTTAACAATGTTGCGGCCCTCGACAATTACTTTACCTTCTTTTGGGCTTACTTCTAATACTTTGCCCTTTTTGCCCTTATCGTCGCCGCTGATGATCATTACGGTATCGCCCTTTTTAACAAACATTTTGTTCATTTTTTTATGGCACCTCCATCAGAGCACTTCGGGGGCAAGGCTCAGTATTTTGAGATAATCCTTTTCACGGAGTTCTCTGGCAACCGGCCCAAATATACGGGTGCCCCTCGGGTTTTTATCTTCTTTAATAATAACTGCGGCATTCTCGTCAAAGCGGATATATGTTCCGTCTTCACGGCGTAATCCTTTTGCTGTACGTACTACAACTGCTTTAACAACATCGCCTTTTTTTACAACGCCGCCGGGTGCTGCTTTTTTAACGCTGGCTACCACGACGTCGCCTATATTTGCATACCTCCGGCCTGAACCGCCGAGCACACGGATGCACATAAGCTCCTTTGCGCCGGTGTTGTCGGCGACCTTGAGGAATGTCTGCTGCTGTACCACAGTGAATTTCCTCCTTTTTTAGGTTAAGCTTCTTTTAAAATTTTAATAACCTTTTTATAGGCGATAGGGGAGTTATTATCCCATAATCAGTACCATTTTTTAGGCTATCATAAGCTTTAACCGTTTTAATTATTTTGCTTTTTCTATAATTTCAACCAAACGCCATCTCTTATCCTTAGAAAGAGGACGTGTTTCCATTACAAGCACGCGGTCACCGATGTTGCACTCATTCTTTTCATCATGGGCTTTCAGGTTTACGGTGCGCTTTATAATCTTTTTATAGAGCGGATGTCTTACGTTATCTTCAATAGATACAACGATGGTCTTGTCCATTTTATTGGATTTAACCATACCCACGCGGGTTTTTCTGAGATTTCTTTCGCTCACAGCCTGCTACCTCCTTCTTTTAAGCGTTTTCGCCTTTGAGCTCGATTTCTCTGAGGATTGTTTTTACTCTAGCGATATCCTTTTTAACAGCTTTAAGGCGCTGAGGGTTATCGAGCTGGTTTATTGCATGTTGGAAGCGCAGGTTGAAAAGCTCTTCTTTTAAATCAGCGAGCTTTTTATTAAGTTCGTTTTCTTTTAATTCTCTAATCTGTGCTGCCTTCATTATTGCTCACCACCCTGTTCTGCTTTGGTAACAAACTTACATTTGATAGGAAGCTTATTTGCCGCAAGCCTCATAGCTTCGCGGGCAGCTTCTTCGGATACGCCGCCGATTTCAAACATAACGCGGCCTGGTTTTACAACAGCTACCCAGTATTCAGGTGAACCTTTACCGGAACCCATTCGAGTTTCAGCCGGTTTTTCTGTTACTGGCTTATCTGGGAATATTTTTATCCATACCTGGCCGCCACGTTTGATATAATGGGTCATAGCAACACGGGCAGCTTCGATTTGATTGGAAGTAATCCATGACGGCTCGATAGCCTGAAGGCCGTAATCGCCGTAGGTTACTTTATTGCCGCGGAGAGCTTTGCCTTTAAGGCGTCCTCTGTGTACTCTGCGGTATTTTACTCTTTTAGGAAGTAACATTATTTGCGGCCTCCTTCCTTTTTAGGCTGCTTTACAGCAGCATTTTGAAGGACTTCGCCTTTGTATATCCAAATTTTTACACCGATACGGCCATAAGTTGTTGCAGCTTCTGCAAAACCATAGTCAATATCAGCGCGGATTGTTTGCAGTGGGATAGTTCCTTCGTGATAATGTTCTGAACGTGCGATTTCAGCGCCGCCAAGACGGCCGGAAACCTGTGTTTTAATACCTTTTGCGCCAAGTCTCATTGTACGGCCGATAGCCTGTTTAAGAGCACGGCGGAAGGATACCCTCTTTTCAAGCTGTGCTGCAATATTTTCAGCAACAAGCTGTGCGTTAAGATCAGGGTTTTTAACTTCTACAATATTAATAGATACTGGTTTGCCAAGCATTTTTTCGCAGTCAGCTTTAAGCTTTTCAATTTCTGAACCGCCTCTGCCGATTACCATACCAGGCTTTGCGCAATGGATATGGATGCGAACACGAGTGGCATCTCTTTCTATTTCAATTTTTGGTACGCCTGCTGCATAGAGCTTTTGTTTCAAGGTCTTGCGAAGATTATAATCTTCAACAAGGGTATCGCCGAAGACGTTGTCCTTTGCGAACCAGCGGGAATCCCAATCCTTGATTACGCCCACGCGCAGACCGTGTGGATGAACTTTCTGGCCCATAGTAAACCTCCTTGTACGGCTTATTCCATTTCCTTGACAACAAGGGTAACGTGTGAAGATCTCTTCTTGATTTCAAATGCACGTCCCTGAGCTCTTGCGCGGATACGCCTGAGTGTCGGGGCAGGACATACGAAGCATTCGGAGATATATAACTTATTTGTATCTAAATTAAAATTGTGTTCCGCATTGGCTTCAGCAGATTTAAGCAGCTTTATAAGCGGCTCGCTTGCTGATTTCGGGGTATTTTTCAGGATAGCCATCGCGGTTTTAGTGTCCTTACCCCTGATGATATCAAGCACTATCTTGATTTTTCTTGGGGATATGCGGACATATTTGAGATATGCTTTCGCTTCCATTTAATACACTCCTTTCAGCCGATTATTTTTTAGTTGTTTTTGAACCGGCATGACCACGGAATGTTCTTGTTGGAGCGAATTCGCCTAATTTATGTCCAACCATATCCTCGGTTACATACACTGGAACATGTTTACGGCCGTCATGTACGGCAAAGGTATGGCCTACAAAATCAGGGAAGATTGTAGAGGCTCTGCTCCATGTTTTGAGTACCTTTTTATCACCGGTTTTATTCATTTCAACGACCCTTTTAAGCAGTACAGGCTGCACAAAAGGACCTTTTTTTACGCTTCTGCCCATATTATTTTATGCTCCTTTCCGCTTACTTACCGCCGCGGCGCTTAACGATCAGCTTATCGGAACGGTTATGCTTCGCGCGGGTTTTATATCCAAGGGTCGGTTTGCCCCACGGGGTGACAGGTCCTGGACGGCCGATTGGTGAACGTCCTTCGCCGCCGCCGTGCGGATGGTCGCATGGGTTCATAACTGAACCGCGTACTGTCGGGCGGATACCCATATGGCGTTTCCTACCCGCTTTACCTATTTTAACATTTTCATGGTCTATATTGCTTACCTGTCCGATAGTAGCCATACAATCGATGGATACGTTGCGAAGTTCGCCGGATGGTAATCTTAAAAGTGCATATGCACCTTCTTTAGCCATGAGCTGAGCCATATTACCAGCTGCGCGTGCTAACTGTGCGCCTTTACCTGGATAAAGCTCAATGTTATGAACAAAAGTACCGACTGGAATTTTAGAAAGTTTTAACGCATTACCAGCTTTAATATCAGCGCTGTCGCCTGAGATAACTGTATCGCCGACTTTAAGGCCGTGCGGTGCAATGATATATCTCTTTTCACCGTCTTCATATTGTATTAAAGCAATATGAGCTGAACGGTTTGGATCGTATTCCAATGTGAGCACTGTTGCCGGCATATCGTTTTTATTGCGTTTAAAATCGATTATGCGGTATTTTCTACGGTTTCCGCCGCCCCTGTGACGGACTGTAATCCTGCCGTAGCTGTTACGGCCGGCCTTTTTATTAAGAGGGGCTAAGAGGCTCTTTTCAGGACCACTCTTTGAAAGAGCCGAATAATCGGTAACCGACATATTACGGCGAGCGTTTGTAGTCGGTTTGTAAACTTTGATAGCCATTGTTTCTTTACCTCCTACATCATGCCTTCGAAGAATTCAATTGTCTTCGAATCTTCTTTCAAGGTGACTATAGCCTTTTTCCAGGAACGTGTATAACCCTGATAACGGCCCTGTCTGCGAAGTTGCCCTCTGACATGCATGGTATTAACCTTTTGTACTTTTACGCCTGGAAATACCTTTTCAACAGCTTCTTTTATTTCAAGCTTGTTAGCGTCTTTAGCTACTTCAAAGGTGTACTTCTTGAAAGGGGCTCCTGCCATGCTTTTTTCTGTGATGATAGGCCTGATGATTATATCATGAGCAATTTTCATTATGCGTACACCTCCTCGAGTTTTTCTATAGCGTCTTTAGAAAGCACTAATTTGCCAGCTTTAAGGATAGCATATGTGCTTATTGTATCAACAGTAACGATTTCAACGCCTTTAATATTGCGTGCGCTCTTATAAACGTTTTCATTTTTATCTTTTGTGATTATAAGAGTTTTGCCAGCAGCACCGATATCGTTAAGGAATTTTACAGCGCTTTTTGTTTTGATTTCATCAAAATTGATAGCGTCAACTGCGATGAATTCATTATCTGCAACCTTTGCGGAAAATGCAGATTTAATAGCAAGGCTTCTAACCTTTTTATTAATAGTAAAACGGTATGAACGAGGCTTTGGACCTAATGCGATACCGCCGTGAGTCCACTGGGGAGCTCTTGTGGAACCCTGCCTTGCGCGGCCTGTACCCTTTTGTCTCCATGGTTTTTTACCGCCGCCGGATACTTCCGAACGGGTAAGAGTACTCTGGGTGCCCTGGCGCTGATTAGCCAGATAATTTACTACTGCCATATGCATGGCATGATGATTAGGTTCAATGCCGAAAACAGAATCGTTTAATTCAATATCACCGACTTTGTTTCCGCTCATATTTACCAAAGTTGCTTTAGGCATTTGAATTCCTCCTTCCCTTAGGCCTTCTTGACGGTGTCGGCGAGGACCACAATACCGCCTTTAGGGCCTGGTACGGCGCCTTTTACAGCGATAAGATTCTGATCAGCGTCAACTTTGACAACGTCGAGGTTCTGAACGGTTACACGCTCCGAGCCGAGATGACCAGGGAGCTTTTTGCCCTTATAAACGCGGGATGGGGAACTACATGCTCCCATTGAACCGGCATGGCGGGCTACCGGGCCGGTACCATGTGATTCTTTAAGGCGGTGTAAATTCCAGCGTTTAATACCGCCGGCATAACCTTTACCTTTGGATGTTCCGACAACATCAACTTTATCGCCGGCAGCAAATGTATCGGCTTTGATGATGTCTCCGATATTTAAGCCGTCGATGTCCTCTAAGCGGAACTCTTTAAGGGTTCTCTTATAAGCGACTTCGGATTTGTCAAAATGGCCTTTTAATGGCTTATTGACATTCTTTGGATTAATTGTGCCGAAGCCGACCTGAACTGCATTGTAACCATCTTTTTCAACGGTTTTCTTCTGAACCACTACACAGGGTCCTGCTTCGATAACTGTGACGGGAATTACGTTTCCCTTTTGGTCAAAAATCTGGGTCATGCCCAATTTTTTACCAATGATACCTTTTTTCATCTTGAAATTTTCCTCCTAATATTGGTTATTGGTTGGCATTTATTTTTTTGCCAACATGACCTGTTTAGAGGCCGTTTAATAAATTCAGCTTTTGTTTGAAATACATTAAAATCATTAATTTGGAATTATTAGCGCCGTCCCTGATGCTTTCACAGGCTGCACGCCAATAACTTTATTTCGCTTTAATATTAAAGCTTGATTTCGATTTCAACGCCAGCTGGGAGTTCAAGGCTCATTAAAGCTTCGACTGTCTTTTTGGACGGTCTGATGATATCAATAAGCCTTTTGTGGGTTCTCAGTTCAAACTGTTCACGGCTGTCTTTATACTTATGAACAGCACGCAGGATTGTAACGATTTCTTTTTCAGTTGGAAGAGGTACAGGGCCTGATACCCTAGCGCCGGTTCTTTTAGCTGTTTCAACAATCCTTTCAGATGACTGATCGACCAATGTATGGTCATAACCCTTAATCCTGATTCTTACGTTTTCCTTGACTGCCACTAAAAATCGCCTCCTTGAAAATAGTTGGCGGGCGGCGCTTTTTAACTTTACACACATCCGGGTGTTTCATTGCCGGACATTAAAAAAACGGACTTGCTTAAAATATTTTTTAAACAATTCCGGGTTTAAAGTTCAAAGCGTCACGGTATAATATTTTATCAGCTTTTGCATAGCGCATAAATAATAATGCACAAACAACCCCCGCAAAAGCATATAAAATCAAATAAAATTTATACCCTTATTCTTATCGCCCGGTTTAAAATCGGACATACTCCACGGAAAAACCGGCCATACAGGCCGCAACCTCCCGCTTCAACGCATATCTTGTGCAGTCATGCTTGATTATAATATCATATGTCACGTTATTTTGCAAGAACTTTTTTAAAAAAATTTGTTATTTCCTACAAATATTTTATTCATTGTATTTTTTTAGGTCTGTTTTCTATTTTTTATTATACCTTATTTTTCATTATGTATAAAACTTTCACTGAAATTCATTAAACGAATTGTTTAATAAACATAAAATTTCATTGTTATTTATTAATAATTATGTTAATATTGTCTTACATTGGTATTACTTGTCATATTATATATTTTTATGGCGTTAAAGTAGGGGGAGGGGTAAATAAAATGAAAAAATTATTTATTTTTATTTTAGCTATATTACTTTGTCTATCTGCATCATCCTGTACATATTTATCTAACTTATATAATATATGGAAATCCGGCGGTTTATTAGATGGTTTGCATAATGCTGTAGACTCTTCTCAAATACAATCATCCCAAACCGATCCAGAAGATAATACAGCCTCACAAGCTGATGAAAAAAATACCGAAGATAATAAACAAAAAGAATTTTCTATAACACAAGCTGCTAATCTAGAAGGTTTTCCTACAACATATGCCGATGATCAGGCAAGGCTTGACTTGCGTATTATTACAGCTGTAAAAGATTATGTTATATATGTAAAATACATAGATACCGGAAAATTCTACAGTTATAATACATATGGCGATACTATTAATTATAAAGATAAAGAAATATATTATTATAATACCAAGTCAAATGAGCATAAACTCTTATATACTTTTAAATCTAGCGATTATCAGGATGTTCCCGCAGTATCTTTAATGGACCGGTATGTTGTTTTATATGATTATGAGAATATTGACGGTGATAATAATTTTGGCTGTCCTGTTATCTTAATAGATTTTTTACTTGGTCAGCCAACGGTTGAGATAAACCGTGACGGTCCGGTGCCTGTTGATATTGTAAAGTGTTCAGATTCAAGTTATGTGCTTGTTTATGCAACCGATTATAATGAAAATCCAAATAATCCGCAAGAAGATAACTATGAATATACATATTATTATCAAAATTTTATTAATCAAATATTAAACACCTATCAAACCCGTGTGGCAGAAGACTATAATCCATATAATTATTCTGAAATAGAATTGCTTTATGGCTTGTATGAAAGCGAATATAATTATATGCCCCATCCTTTTAAAGGATCGGCTGTCTGGGTTGAAAGGGTTGATGATACGTCAAAAAATGCAACTATAAATCTTGAATTTGATCCAGATCATCCAACGCTCGGAATCGTAACTGAAATGGATTCAGGCGGATTATTGGTTGAATTCCGCGATGGAACAAATGAATATGACGGTATAAGCTGGGATGAACGAGACTGGTCATATTATTATATTTCTAAAGAACAATTAAAAGATGTATATGCAGCTTTAGAATAATATTTAAAACCATATAAGTAATATTTTTACTTAATAAGCATTAAGATTTTATAAAAATACATAATTCTCCAGTTTTCTATAAATATAAACCCGCTTTAATCCCTTTACAGGCGTATTAAAACGGGTTTATAATTTAATAAAAAATATTGCTAAGGAGGATTTAAAATTTATGCCTGAAACAATAACAAATTCACAAATGGCTGCGTTTATTATTTCCGCCCTTACTACCACTATAATACCTTTATTATTGATAATAATATTTTCAATTCGCAAAAAATTATCTATTACTCCTTTATTTGTAGGCGCATTTGCCTTTTTTGTATCCCAGATGGTATTACGTATACCTATATTATCTATACTTGAACCTTTTAATTGGTTTCAAAGCTTTATGAATAATGTAGTCCTGTCAGCTATATTAATTGGCGGATTATCAGCCGGTATATTTGAAGAAAGCGCACGTTATTTAGGCGCACGGTTTATATTAAAAAATAAACGTACATATAAAGATGCTATATCCTTTGGTTTAGGTCATGGTTTATGTGAAGTTATATTACTAAACGGAGTTGCTAATATGAATAATACAATATATTCTATATTATTAAATAGCGGTAACTTGCAGAGTATGTTAGCTGAATATCCAGAAGGCACATATGAACAAATTGTAAGTTCTCTTACCAATACATCGCCTTTAATAATGTATATTTCTGTATTAGAACGTATTCCTGCTGTAATATTCCATATTTTTGCTGCAATACTCATATATAAAGCTGTAAATGAAAAACGTATTATTTTATATATAGCTGCTATAATAGCACATACATTTGTAAATTCATCAGTAGTGCTTCTTAGTAATTATACTAATGTATATATAGGTGAAGCTGCATTTTTAATAATAGGCGCTGCATGTCTTTTCTATATTATAAGATCAAAGAAAAATTGGCCTGTAATAGAAAATGTTCAACCTGAACCACAATATGGTTTTATACAAAAATAAAATAAAGTCAAACAATATACAGTATAAAATAAGAATAGGATAATAAATTATAATAAACTTTGTTTTATATGATCGGTAAAAAAAGAGGGGGGCGCCCGCGGGCCAGCCATATTATATATGGCTGGCCGGATGCAAAATAATTCATTATTTAAATATACTGCTTTTGAAAGAATAATTTGTTTTCTTCTTTGCCCGGCTTTGTTATTTAGCTATTATTTTGCATTTAAGCGCATCTTAAGATGCGCTGCGCGGGCGCCCCCCTCCTAGAGCACGGTACTTTAATTCGTGCAAAATTAGATTTTTTATATACATCCGATCATACAATTTATAAATTTAATAATACGATAATGTTGTTTTGTTTATAGATTAATATAGTTTTTTTGCTAAATTTAGTTTAATACTATATTATCTTTAATCACATGCTTGATTATATATAAGAGATATATAAAACATGTTTTTTCACATTTAGACAAATATAAAGTCTATTTTACTTATATTACTCCCGACAATTGTATGTTGCTTATGCTGATCTTAAGACCAATATTTATATTTGAAAATAATTCTATAAAACATAATCTTTTTGATTTTAAACTTTAATATATTTATTTTGTTTAAATTCTTATGGATAATACAGGATAATATAAACTATAATATAAAACATCCTTTTCAGGTTAAAATATAATAAACTTAGAAAAAATATAAATTTTTCATAATATCTTAAAACTATACTATTATAATATACATTATTAACCATAATATCGGAGGGAAAAATATGATAGATACAGCTATAATTGGCGCTGGCTGCGCCGGACTTACTGCGGCTATTTATTCATTAAGAGCTGGATTAAAACCTATAATATTCGAAAAAAGTATTTATGGTGGCCAAATTGCTATTACAAGTGAAGTTGAAAATTATCCGGCATTTGAGAAAATATCAGGAGCCGAGCTTGCTCAAAGAATGTATAATCAGGCAAAATCTTTAGGAGCTGATATACGGTTTGAACCAATATCATCAGTAGATTTTTCTGATGATAAAAAAATTATCACCACATCAAAAGAGGTATATCAGGCAAAAACTGTTATAATAGCAAATGGAGTAAAACGCCGTACATTAGATTGTCCAGGTGAAAAGGAATATACCGGTAAAGGCGTATCCTATTGCGCTACCTGTGACGGAGCCTTTTTCCGCAACCGTATAACAGCTGTAGTAGGCGGAGGCAATACAGCTCTTGAAGACGCTTTATATCTTGCTAATATATGCAAAAAAGTTTATTTAATCCATCGCCGTGATACCTTCAGAGG
Organism: uncultured Clostridia bacterium; assembly: GCA_944384895.1. GTDB lineage: Bacteria > Bacillota > Clostridia > Oscillospirales > Acutalibacteraceae > RGIG7067. The sequence goes on from CALWVB010000005.1 coordinate 34,591, forward strand.
TGAAAAAGCTTTAGCTGATTCAGTTATAGCTAATGAAAATATAGAAATTCTTTATGATAATATTGTTGAACAGATAACTGGTGAAAAAATAGTAAATGGATTGGATTTATTAAATAAAAAAACAGGGAAAAAGAGCCATATTGATATAAACGGCGTTTTTATTGCAATAGGATTAAAACCGGATAACAGTATGTTTTCTCCATTTATAAATACAGATGAAAACGGTTATTTTATAGTAGATGAAACCTGTACAACCAATATAAAAGGAGTATTTGTAGCAGGTGACAGCCGCTCAAAACCTTTACGTCAAATAGTAACCGCTACTGCTGACGGCGCTGTCGCCGCATGGCAGGCTGCAAATTATCTTAATAAAGGAGCAGCTATGGGCAGAGCTTTTTCTGTATAGTATTAAAAAGGATAGGCTATTAAAAATAGCCTATCTTTTATTTTTTTATATTTTTCCAATGCTGATTTGTATAAATCATCCTGACATAGCAGATGTACTATATATCCAACCAATATTATATTTTCAGTTAGATTTATAATTTTTTCAGCGCCTCCTTATTCAGAAGCCATGCATAATTCAATACACTCAACACCATAGTTATATAATTTTTTTACAACTGTATAGCCTTAATTATATTAGTAACTATCATAATCTGTAATGTATTATTGATATAAAACTGCTCTAACCCCTAAGCCATACAAATATTATAGATTAATAATAAACTTAAATATAAATATATTCTTATGTATAAAGAAAATCTTCCGTTTTCCGCTGCAAAGGGGGCGCCCGCGTGACAACCATATAAATATGGTTGTCTGATGCAAAATAATTGCCTATATAAAGATACTCTTTTTTTATAAAATATCGTCTTCCCTTTATTATCCCCGCCTTATTATTAACTATTATTTTGCATTTAAGCGCATCTTTTTAAGATGCGCTGCGCGGGCGCCCCCATTTGTATAGCAATGTACCTTAATTTGTTTTAATTTATTTTATCTGAATTAGATTTTTATTAATAATATAAAATATACTGCCATGCTTTATACTATTTGATTTTTTATTAAATAAAACTATATTTAAACTATTTTTATATACTTTTTTAATCTTTATACATATGGAATTCACTCATAATAAAAGCGAATTTCCTATTCATTATCTTGCGATATATTTTGCATATTATTTATAATAAATAACCCTTTATTGTGCTTAATACCGCCTCTTATTTTCCCCGTTTATATTTCTAATGTAACCGTTTTATAAAAAATTCCCGGGAGCTTTTTAACTTCCGGGAATTAATATATTATAATATAAAATTTTAATAAGCTTTACCCCAAATAACTGTAGTTTTAGCTTCTTTACCGCAGCATACGCATTTATCGCTGATAGGTTCCTTTTGATCAAAAGGCATACATCTTGAAGTTATACCAGCTTGTTCTTTAAGCTGTTCTTCACATTTTACATCCCCGCACCATGCCGCTTTAATAAAACCTGGACGAGTACTTGCAGCTTTTATAATATCATCCAAACCGCCGGTAACTTCATAAGTCATACTTTTGCGGCGGTCTAATGCCTTTTGATACATACCGTCATGTACATCCTGTAATAACTGCGGAATTCTTGTTTCAAGTTCATCTAAAGATACAACAATCTTTTCACGGTTATCCCTTCTGACAACAACGCATTGATTATTTTCTATATCTTTAGGACCAATTTCCAATCTAAGCGGAACGCCTTTCATTTCATATTCAGCAAATTTCCAGCCAGGAGATTGGTCTGAATCATCCATTTTTACACGGCATATATTTTTAAGTTTTAATAAAAGTTCATTAGCTTTATCCAATACTCCCGGTTTATGCTGCGCTATCGGTATAATCATAACCTGGATAGGAGCAATAGCCGGCGGCAATACAAGGCCGCTGTCATCGCCGTGAGTCATAATAATTGCGCCGATTATTCTTGTAGACATACCCCATGAAGTTTGATGCGGATATTGTAATGTATTATCGCGGCCGGTAAATGTTATGTCAAATGCTTTAGCAAATCCATCGCCAAAATAATGGCTGGTACCGCTCTGAAGAGCTTTACCGTCATGCATAAGCGCTTCTATTGTATAAGTAGCCTCAGCTCCGGCAAATTTTTCTTTATCAGTTTTTTGTCCTTTTATTACAGGTATAGCTAAAGCCTGTTCACAAAAATCAGCATATACATTTAACATACGTTCAGTTTCTTCAATAGCTTCCTCAGCTGTTTCATGCATAGTATGGCCTTCCTGCCACCAGAATTCCATTGTACGTAAAAATGGACGTGTAGATTTTTCCCAGCGTACTACAGAACACCACTGGTTATATAATTTGGGAAGATCACGGTATGAATGAATAACTCTTGCATAATGATCACAAAAGAGCGTTTCGGAAGTTGGACGAACACATAAACGTTCTGTTAATTCTTCACTTCCGCCCATAGTAACCCAGGCAACTTCCGGAGCAAAGCCTTCAACATGATCTTTTTCCTTTTGCAGGAGTGATTCCGGTATAAAGAGCGGCATAGCGACATTTTCATGTCCTGTATCTTTAAACCGCTGGTCAAGATTTTTCTGAATATTTTCCCAAATAGCATAACCATACGGACGGATTACCATACATCCGCGTACGCCTGAATAATCTACTAATTCCGCTTTTTTTACTACGTCAGTATACCATTGGGCAAAATCTACGTCCATAGACGTGATTTCCTCAACTAATTTTTTCTGTTTAGCCATAAGTCTGATGCAACTCCTAAAATTTTATCTGAATAATTGTGAATTAATATTAATCATTATCCGATTTATCTTTTTTCTGAGGTATTTTACCTATCAATAATATAATAATGTATATAAGAACCATTACTATAAATATCCCTAACATGCCAAGGCCCATAATTTTAAGCGATTCCATAAAATTATCCATTCTTGTGGGCTCAGATACCGCTTGCTCAGCTAATACGGGACAGGTAAATATAAAAGCTGATATCATGAGCAAAAGAGTACTGATTAATTTTTTCATATCTATTTATCCTTCCTTTCCCGTTTATTACATACCTGCTAATAGAGTTAATATAATACCGCCGGCAACAACTGAACCGATCTGACCGGCTACGTTAGCTCCTATAGCATGCATAAGCAAATGGTTTTGATTGTCTGCTTCAAGGCCCATTTTTTGTATAACCCTGGCTGACATAGGGAAGGCTGAGATACCGGCGCCGCCAACCATAGGATTGATTTTTTTGCCGTTTGGCAAAAATACATTTAATAATTTTGCAAACAATACGCCGCCGATTGTATCCATAATAAAAGCTAATAAACCAAGGCCCATAATCATAAGGGTCTGCCAGTTTACAAAATTTTCCGCTTTCATTGAGAAGGATATTGTTATACCTAATAAAATTGTAATAAGATTTGCTAAAGAAGTTTGTGCGGTTTGTGCCAATGAATCCAGTTTTAAGCATTCTCTTAAAAGATTACCAAACATAAGCATACCGACTAAAGCTACAGAAGACGGAGCTATAAGTCCGGCAACAAATGTTACAAATATAGGGAAAAGTATTCTTGCGATTCTTGTAACGCTTTTTGGATTATATGGCATTCTTATTTTACGTTCAGCCTTAGTTGTTACTAATTTTATAGCAAACGGCTGTATTATAGGCACTAACGCCATATATGAATAGGCCGCGACTGCAATTGCGCCTACATATTTACTCTTTAATATTTGTGAAACTAATATAGAAGTAGGTCCATCGGCAGCGCCGATTATACCTACTGATGCTGCATCTGCGATGGAAAATCCGCATAATGTAGCAAGTGATATAGTAAAGAATATTCCAAACTGAGCGGCTGCGCCAAATAATAACATCTTAGGATTGGTCAGCAGCGGTCCAAAATCTATCATAGCGCCAATACCAATAAATAATAATATTGGCAGCGCTTCTGATGCTTCAATACCAATTTTAAACAACCATTCTATTATACCGTTGACTTCGCCAATACCTGCCATTTCCCAATTGATAACACCGCTGTTAGGTAAGTTTACCAAGATTGCGCCAAATCCCATCGGCATAAGCAATGCAGGTTCAAGACCCTTTTTCAGTGCCAAATAAATTAATAATGCACCTACAACATACATTACTAATTGCTGCCAAGAAATCTGCAAAAGATTTTGCCATAAAAACTCAAAACTCTCCAGCCATTCCAATTAATTTCCCTCTCCTTTTCATGTTTAATATTTGTCTGTATTTTTTTATCCCCATAGCAAGGGAGTTTAAGATAAAATTATAACCGCTTTAATTTTTATGGTATAAATATCTTATATTAAAACATTATATCTATAATTTACTTTAAATACAATATTTCCAAAACATATTTTTACATAACTTTATCAGTAATATTAATAAATTTCAAAATAACCTGCGCAACTTTATCCGGTTCATCACATCCATCTATTATATAATCTGCCGCAGCTTTATATAAAGGATATCTTTTTTCATATAATTCCTTCATAGCTTTATCTTTATCCTTACGGTTGAGCATAGGACGCGATTTATCTCCTCTTAATCTTTTTGCTATTTCATTAAGAGGTACCTCAATAAATATTATCCTGCCATTATGCTCTTTTAAAGCTTTTATATTTCGTTCAAATGTTAAAGCTCCGCCGCCAGCCGCTATAATTACACCTTTCATTTTAGCTATATCTTTACATGCATTATGCTCTAAATCCCTGAAATAGTTTTCCCCGTATTTTTCAAATATTTCCGTAATAGGCATTCCGGCTTTATCTACTATATAATCATCCATATCAATAAATTTAAGATTGGATAATTTAGCAATCCTTTTGCCTATTGTTGTTTTGCCACAACCCATAAATCCGCATAAAATCACCGGATACTGAGGTGTATGCATAAATTGTTGTTTATTATCCATATTATCCATTTGCATTATTATAATTCCACCTTGATTTGATCAAATGGTATATCTAAAATTTTATCATTCCAGATTTCCTGTTGTGCAATAGCCTGATAAATCAGCATAGGCAGCCCTTTTACAATTTTTGCTCCGTTAGCTTTTGCTTTTTCTAATAATAAAGTAATCTGAGGGTTATATACAGCATCAAATACAGCTGCACAGTTTTGTATTATTTTATCTTTAACCGGGCAACCGTCTATTTTAGGATACATACCAACCGGCGTACCGTTTATCATTAAATCATATTGTTTTGTTTTATTAATTGCATTTATATCCAATATATTTATTTGCCCGTTATATGCTATTTTTTTATATATTTCCTGTTTAATATTATCTGCTTTATTAAATGAACCAGGCCGTACTGCAATATCAATATTACATCCGGCTATAGCTGATTCAAATGCAAATGTTCTTGATACCCCTCCGGCGCCAAGCAGCAGCACCTTACCTGATAATTTTATATCAGCCTGTTCTAATGAACGCAAAAATCCTATACAATCGGTATTATAGCCTTTAGAAATACCGCCGCATTTTACTGTATTAACCGAACCGTATAAACCGGCTGTTTTATCAAGTTCATTTATATATGGTATAATTTGTTGTTTAAATGGTATAGTTATAGAAAACCCATCCAATTCCATAAGCTGCGGTATAAAATCGTCTAATTTTTCCGGTGGGCTTTCTATTACTTCATATTGCCCGTCTATATTAGCTAATTGCATAATCTGAGTATGTATTGTTTTGGAACGCGAATGTGTAAGCGGATATCCAATTATAGCAAATTTTTTCATATAAATTTTATACCTCCAGGTATATCTACCATAAATTGTAATGCAAATTGTATTATAAATACCACAGCATTTTACTTTATACAGTTATCTTGGATATAATTAATAAAAATAAACATATTTGAGAAAATTATAGCATTTCTGGTTACCGTTACAAGGGGGCGCCTGCGCACAACCATATTTCATATGGTTGTTTTTGCAAAATAATTTTTTCTTAAAACAAAATACTGTTCATAAAAATTTTTATGCTCATATTTTATACCTATTGCTTTTTTAGGGTATTATTTTGCATCCGGCGCATCTAAAAAGATGCGCCACGCAGGCGCCCCCCTCTTTATGAATATACCCTTTATATCCCTACTTTTTTATTTGCTTTTTATATGTTTTTTTATTATGTATTATTTAGATTACTTTAACAAAAATAAAAATAAAATTTAATTTTTATACTCAAACATTGTATTTTTATTAAATTTAGTATTGACAAAGAGATAAAATACTAATAATATGACAATAAGAAAAAAACATTAGTTATTATCATAACACAGATAACCATAATATGTCTAATAAAAAATGATATCTGTAAAGCAAGATAAGTTTTTAAATTTTTTTATTTACAATTTTATTTTATAATCTTTAGGAGGCACACCTTATGATTTTCAACAAGATTGTTTCTATTTTAAATGAACAGCTGGGAATAAATCCAGATGAAATTACTATGCAGACCAATATTATGGATGATCTTTCCATAGATTCTCTGGATTTAGTTGATTTGCTTATGACTCTTGAAGAAGAATATGGAGTAGAAATCCCGGATGATAAAATTGAAGATATTAAAACTATTGGTGATTTAACTCAATATATAGAAGACCATATTGAATAATTGAATAATTAAATATTTAAATAAATATATAAAATAGTCTTTGACTCTGAAAGGAAGTTTTTTAAAATTGAATAATTATCGTATAGAAACAAAATGCGTTCAGGAAGGCTGGAAACCTGCTAATGGCCAGCCGCGCGTATTGCCTATTATACAATCGACCACTTATAAATATGAATCAGCCGACCAGATGGGCAGATTATTTGATTTACAGGAATCAGGTTATTTTTATACCCGTCTTGCAAATCCTACTAACGATTGCGTAGCTGCTAAATTAGCTGCTTTAGAAGGCGGCATTGGCGCTATGTTAACTTCATCCGGCCAGGCTGCATCGTTTTTTTCTATTATAAATATTGTATCAGAAGGTCAGCATGTTGTATGTTCTTCAGCTATATATGGCGGAACATTTAATCTTTTTAATAGTTCCCTTCGTAAATTAGGTATTGATTTTACTTTTGTTGATCCAGGTTGCAGTGAGGATGAATTAAACGCTGCATTTAAAGATAATACCCGCGCAGTATTTTGTGAAACAATAGCTAATCCTTCCCTTCATGTATCTGATATACCAATGTATGCAAAATGCGCGCATGAACATGGCGTACCGCTTATTGTTGATAATACTTTTGCAACGCCTATAAACTGCCGTCCTATTGAATGGGGAGCTGATATTGTAATACATTCCACTTCAAAATATTTAGACGGCCATGCTACGCAAGTAGGCGGAGCTATTGTTGATTCTGGTAATTTTGATTGGAATAATGGTAAATTTCCTGAACTTACAACACCGGATGAAACCTATCATGGTGTTGTTTATACTGAACATTTTGGTAAAGCTGCTTATATTACTAAATGTACTACTCATCTTATGCGCGATTATGGTGCTATACCTGCTCCACAAAATTCATTTTTGCTTAATCTTGGTATGGAAACTTTACATCTGCGTATGAAACAACATTGTTCTAATGCATTAAAAGTATCTCAGTTTTTAGAAAATAATGATAATGTCTCCTGGGTTAATTATCCAGGCCTTGCTTCCAGCAAGGATTATGAATTAGCTAAAAAACTTATGCCTAATGGTACATGCGGCGTAGTATCCTTTGGTGTTAAAGGCGGACGTGATGCTGCTGTTAAATTTATGGATAACCTTAAATTGTGCGCTATTGTTACTCATGTAGCTGATGCCCGTACATGCGTATTACATCCAGCATCTACTACTCATCGCCAATTAACTGATGAACAATTACAGCATGGCGGTATTTCTCCTGATTTAATTAGATTATCCGTTGGTATTGAAAATGCCGATGATATTATTGAGGATATTGCCCAGGCACTTAATACATTATAAAATAAGAACTATTGTAGACTTATTAATTTTATAAAGACTCTATAAAATCTAACTATCTGTTAACGGTATATTAATCAACCCTTTTAAAATTGTATTATTGTATAAAATATACTGAATTAAATTATTGCCGTTTATTTTCTATGGTGAGTGAGCGGTAAAAATGCATTTAATGGTTATTTATGTTTTTAAATGCAATTTGCCCCCGGATTTCCCGGGGGCTTTGTTATAATAAGAATAAATTGAATAATTAAAGCGGGGATTAAAGCAAAGGCTAAAAATAAGCCTAAAACTTTATATTCCAGCTGTTTTTATGTGTTTTTATAAATATTTTATTCTATTATTAAAATATTTGCCCAGTTCTTGTTTAGTCATATCTTTATTATTAAATTCATAAAATAATTCACAAAGTATTTTATTGATACAATTATTGTATTGTTTCTTATTTAAACTATTCTAATGTAAATAACCTAATAACAAAGGATTAAACTAAAAATAAATTATAATTACAACATACTCAGTGTCATTACCCTAAAGTGGGGCGCCTGCGTGCAGCCATATTTCATATGGCTGCTTTATGCAAAATAATATATCATAATAATATATGCTTGTTCTTAAGATAATAACTGTTTCTTATTATCTGTTTAGTCCGGGTAAGGACATATTATTTTGCTTTTAGCGCATCTTTTAGATGCGCTGCGCAGGCGCCCCTTATTAGCGGTACTTTTTCCGTATCCTGTTTTTATTAAGATTAGTTTTATATGTTTTTTATTTTATGCTGTTTCCATTGTTTGTACATATACAATATGTATATAATGCAATTTTAATAATATATGTCCAATAAGGCTTAGTATTTTTTTCACCTTCAGCATTTCATTTATAAAAATCATACAATAGCAGCATATTCGAGCATTTACCTATAAAAGGCATATTAACCTTTTTATTTTATTTAAATTATATTCCATTTTGTCATATTTCTTCAAATTTTTCGCCTGTTATGATAGTTTTGCACTGGCCTGCTGTAGCCTCAGCTAAATCCTTATCTAATGCGCTTATATTATCCGGCGGTATTACAATTGTAATACATACATCTGCTTCAAATTTAGTATCTATAATTCTACCGCCATTTTGTGGAATTAATGCATTAACTTTACCATATTGATTATAATCACAGGTAATCTGAGCAGTATTACATAATGTATAAACAACCGCACCTGCTGCATCTATTGCAATTTTAGCTGATTTTGAATATGCCCTGACTAAACCGCCGGCGCCTAATAATATTCCGCCAAAATACCTGGTAGCTACAACACATAAATCAGTAAGATTTTCCTTTAATAATACTTGCAGCATTGGTACTCCAGCAGTACCTTGTGGTTCACCATCATCTGAATACCGTCTTATCTGTCCTTCCTGCAATACATATGCATAACAATTATGAGTTGCATCCCAATGCTTTGATTTTATATTATTTATAAATTCTATTGCTTCATCTTGGGTTTTTACTGGCTTTGCATAACCTATAAATCTGGATTTACGTTCTATAAATTCATCCTGCGCTTCATTTCTGATAGTACGGTATTGCATTGGAATCATCTCCTTTTTTATATATTTATTAATATAATAAATATTATTAGAGTTATTAGTATATTAAATGGCAAAATATATTATATGAAATATTCAAAAAATAAATAATAAAATAATCATAAACATATTTATTATAAATTATTCTATAATTACAATAAATTCATGGCTACTGTATTAGATAAAAATCGTGTTTCGCTAACATGAACAATGATTGTACAACACATATTAACATTTATTTACCTGCGGGCAGTCTAGTATATATCTGATGACAGCTTCCTATTTAGGCCGGGGCGCCCGCGAGCAGCCATATTTTAATATGGCTGCCTTATGCAAAATAATTATTTATTTTATAAATACGCTTTTAAGAAAAGCAGCATCTTCTTTTTATAGTTTGGTTATAATAAGAAATATTGTTTTGCATTTAAGCGCATCTTAAGATGCGCTGCGCGGGCGCCCCCCCTTAAAACAGTATCGTTTACATTGTACTGCTGCATGTTCCGATTGTGTAATATTTAGAAAATAGTCGTCCGGATATATATATAACAGAAATACCTGTAAAAGAAATAGTTGACGATGGTGCAAAAGGCGCTAATAATATGAACGCGATCATATCCACATCAGCCGCTTATAATATGTTGTTTAGATTGAACTTTTTATATGATAATATTCTATAATCTATTCTAGTCTATTCCAGTATTTTCTAATATTTATCTGATTTTCTAATTTATATTAGAGGACTTATCTTTTAAAATTTTATTATAAAAACATTATAATCTATATTAAAAATAAAAAATAACGGCGCTAAAGGCAAAGATTAAAACCTTTCCTAAATACGCCGTTCTTTTAATTACATTTCTATTAATTATTTATCAGTCATACCAAAACGTTTTTTGAACCTGTCAACACGTCCGCCGGTATCAACCAGTTTCTGTTTGCCTGTGAAGAAGGGGTGGCATTTAGAACAGATTTCAACACGGATATCCTTTTTTGTGGAACGGGTATGAATAACTTCACCGCAAGCACATCTAATAGTGGTTTCCTGATAATTTGGATGGATCTTTTCTTTCATAGTCGCTGTCACCTCTTTTTCGCACATAACATCAGTATGTTATATATTATCATACCATAATAAAAATTGCAATAGTATTTTTGGTATTTTTATATTGTTTTTTATAAAATAATTGCAATAAAAAAATTTATGTATAATATTGTAAATCAATTTCTTATTATTTAAAATAGTTTTGGTAAAAAAACATACAAAAAACCGATAAATTCACAAATACTTAACAGCTAACCATTTAAAAGTGAGTATCATTATGTTATAATATATGACAAATTATATATTTTTTCTTTAAATTATATTAAATAATTTTTATTATATAAAGTTTAATATTATATATAAAAAAGTTCTGAAAGGGAGTAATATTATTGAAAAGATGTCCCGCATGCGGCCAGGACAATCCAAGCATGTTTACTCATTGCGAATGGTGTGGAAGAAGTATTGTAGCTGTTCCTGATCTTGAAACTATTGAAAAAAGATCATCAAAAAAATCTAATAGAAAAAAAGATAAAAGTAAAGATAAAGGTAATTCTATTGGCTCAAAAGTTATAACTGTTGCTGCTGGTATTGCCGTTGCTATCGTTATTTTATGTTATTTTTATCTTACTTCTATTTTTTCATTTAATATGAAATATACTATAATAGTATCCTGCCTTATAGGGGTTGTTTATTTATTAAATGCACTGCCTATTTTCATTGCTAAAAAACGTCCGGTATCAAACGGTGTAAAAGCGCTTTTAACTTTTATTTCTCTTATGGTTGCCGCAGGCAGCGTAGTATTAGGTTATTTGGGAATAATCAATTCATAAAACTGTACTTTATTGTAATTATTTGCCTTAAAAAATAAAAGCTTTAGGATTGAATAAAATTTATGAAAATCAGTCTGTTTAAAAACATTTCCATATTACTAATTATAATTTGTTGTATTGCGTTATTTATTCAAAGCGGATGTACTAAAAAAACTGATTCTTTATCTAATAATACAAATGAAACAAACGATATTCTTACAGAAGCTTCAGTATATAAACTGATTGAACAGGAAACTGAAAAAAATATACAAAAAATTAATGCTGAAAATTTACCCGCTGATAAAGTTCAGCTTGGTATAACTAATATTGATATTATGACGTCATATAATAATGATTTTATAGTATATGGTAATGGTTATGGTCCTAATAATGATATTTTAGCTAATGTTTCATTAGTAGATGCACAAGGCGCGCCCATATGGCAGAGGGTTTTAGGCGGTGATAACCTTACAGCTATATCCTCAATAAAAGTTTTTGATGATAATATTTTATGTGTTGGTTATTCCAATTCAAAATCAGGCGGTATAAATTCTTATGACAATGTAAATGCCGCAATATTATATTGTCTTGATTATTCCGGTGAAATTACACATAATTTTATAAAATCAGAACAGGATACATCTTATAATTTTTCCGATTTATGTATGCTGTCAGATAATACTGTTATAGCTGCCGGTACTCGTTATATAGATGATAAAGCTTATGGTTATATTGCAAAAATTGATGAAAATGGCAACCTAATTGCTGATAACAGCCAAAGTGATGAATTAAGTGGTTGTGAAATATTAAAAGTATCTAAATATAAAGATAAGTTTGTTGCTTTAACATTATATACAGATGAACAAACAGGTGAACAAATCAAACGTATTGATTTATTTAATCCAGATTTAAATATAACATATTCACTTGATTTAATAGACCGTTTTAATGATAGCTCTGAGCCGATGGATTATACTATAGATGCTGTAGATATGGTCTGTTATAATGATATAATTTATATTTGCGGCAGTGTAACAATCCCACTTGAGCAAAAAGATTATGAACGTCCTAATTCTGAATATTATACTTATGGCATAGCCAGTGCATATAATCTGGAAGATTCCCGTTCAATATGGACCGACCGTATATTTGGAAAATATGGCGCAGGGCTTGTTCGTATATGGGAAGGGGATGGAAATATATATACTTTTGGAAGAAGATATGATATTGCTGAAAACATTCCTGATGAATTTTTAAATGATAATAATTTTGTTTCTGGAGAATCATCTCACTCATCAAATAACAAACAGTGGGAAGCTGGGCCTATTATATTTAAAAAATATGCAGCAGCAAATGATATATCTGATTCAGCTCAATTAAATAATATTAGTTATTATGAAATAAATAACAGCAGTCCTACAGAAAACAGCAACTGGTATAATATTGGTTATTTCCCTGTGAATAATGGTCTGTATACTATAGAATAAAATCTATTTTATAATGCTAACGGGAAAAATAAAATTACTTTTATTATAAATATTAAAATAAAGCAAAATTAAATCAATAAAAATTATTATATTTATATTTTAATAAATAACAAACATAAATCTATTATTTTATATTCCCTTAATTTTGTTTTATAAATAACATTAAACAATTTAAGGTGCTGTGATAATAGAAAAGGGGGGCGCCCGCAGGCGGCTTAAAGGCCGCCTATGCAAACAGATTGTTAGAAAAAGAAAATTACTTGATTATAAATAATTTCATAAAACAATATTTGCATCAAGCGCATTAAAAAATGCGCTTGGCGGGCGCCCCCCCTTTTATGGTAACTATTCCGTGAAATTTTCTTTTAAAGTATAGAACTAAATATAATTAATATTGTTTTGTATCTTATATTTTATTTTTTTAACAGAAATTACAAAGTTTTATATTAATCTAAATAGTATGTATTAAAATAAGGATTCTTTTTCAGCATGCAGATAATTAAAATATTTTTAATGTTTGCAGTAAAACTTCCGAATATAAGAAAGCTGAGAGCGGGCGCCTGCGCGCCGCCATATTGCATATGGCGGCTAAATGCAAAATAATTTGTTATATTAAGATATTATTCTTAAGACAATACCTATTTTATATCTTAATTCCCGCTCTTTTAATGATTATTATTTTGCATCCCGGCGCATCTTTTTAGATGCGCCTCGCAGGCGCCAGTTTCATATGGTAATTTCCCTATCTCTTATTTATTTTAATATTAAAATCCAATTATTTTTTATATTATTTTTTGATCTGGATTATTGTTTACTTTATTTTGTATTATATTTTTATATGGTCTTAAATATATGAGAAGTTTAAAAGGAGTAATTTCAAATGAAAATCAAGAGAATATTATGCGCATTATTAGCGTCATCATTAATCTTGACAGCGGCAAGCTGTTCAAAAAATAATGATTCTACATCATCAATAGGCTCCAGTTCCTCGAGCGTATCTAATTCTTCATCTGATACATCTCAAACTGATGATACTGAAAATCCAGTACCAGCTGATGAGATAGCTAAATTTGATAATCTTATTGAGGAAGAATATAAAGAAGAACTGCCATCTGTTGCGCCAGTAAAAGAATATACATATACATCTATCAGATCATGTAAAAAGCTGTTAGAATCTAATGACCGTTATTATCTTGTTGAAGATAATTTTAATGGAGGGACAGTTACAGCAAAAGTAAGCTGTAAAAACTCAAATGATAACAGTTTGATATGGACTAAAGAATACGGCGCAAATAATATAACCAGTTTTACCGGCGCAATATTATTAGATAATGGTGATATTGTATTATCTGGGGCTTCTTCAGCTACAGAAGGGATATTTGCCGATATAAAAAACGATAGAGATAATACTGGTATAATAATATGTCTTGATAAAGATGGCAATGAAAAATGGATGAAAACTTGGGATGAAGATACTAATGATGATGCTCATGAAAGCTTTAACCGTATTATAAAAGGAAATAATAATACAATATATTTAGCAGGACAATATAGTGATGATGACGGTTATGCCGCATATATATTTGCATATGATGCAAATGGGAATCAATTATGGAAATATAATGATCCAAAAGCCACTACTGTTATTGATATAAATTATAATGGTTCAGATGAAGTTGGTTTATTATGTTATTATGAAGGCCAATCACAAGCATCTGAACAATATGCATTAGTACGTGTAAATGCAAATGATGGCAGCGCAAAAAATGTTAATCTTATCAGCACAACTGCTGACAGCGCATATAATACTTTTATATATGCAGGTGATAAAGTAATATTTGCCGGACGTTATCTTGATGAAAATTATGAACTTGCTCATTCAGTTATAGATCATGATGATGAACATGCTGGTACTGCAGACCTTAGTTATAATAGATATGCACCAGGTTATCTTTATGCAATAAATTCTGATGGATCAAAAGCCTGGGAGTATATGTCATATGGCCAATGGGGCGGTGAAATGCAAAAAATCTGGGAATATAACGGTAATTTATATGCTGCTGGCCGGCGTTATTCCACTAAATCAAGTTCACCTGGCGGTGTCATTTTAGCAGGTGAAATGGTCCTTTATGAATTGAGTATGGATGGAGAACTTCTTTCCAGAAAAATAGTAGAAAACAGCAGCCCTGATAATGAAGAATGGTTCTTTACTGATTATATGCCGGATAAAGATGGTCTTATAGCTGTAAGAGAAATATATGAAGATACTTCAAACGAATAGAAAAACTTAAATTTCATATATTTTATTATATTAACTAACAATACACCATAAATAAAAATAAACTTAAACTTTAATAAAAATATTTTCAGTTGCGCTACCTGAAAACGGAGGGGGCGCCTGCGCAGCCGCCATATATAATATGGCGGCTATTTGCAAAATAATATCTAATTTATAATGATAATATTCATAAAAGATACATATGTTTCTTTTTTAACACAGTTTATGTAATTATTTATATTATTTTGCATCCCAGCGCATCTTTCAGATGCGCTACGCAGGCGCCCCCCTTTTGTCATCACAGGTACTTTTCTGTTTAATACTTTTTTATTATGCTTGATTTTTAATACCATCTAAAAACTTCACTGTTTATGGTATTTAAATTTTATATGTTCAAAATAATATATAAACCTCTGTATAGATTATAGAATCTATACAGAGGTTTTTGTACTATTATATAAATTAAAAACATATATAAGGTTGTACAGATATTTTTTATAAATAATAAGTTAAACTAACAGGACTATTAAAAATACATTATATATTTTACAAAAATTAAAATGAAATCAAGGAGGAGGGGAAATGGATACAGCTATTATAATTTTATTATTTGCAGCAGGTATTGTATTAATAGTAAAAGGCGGAGATTTTTTTGTTGATGCAGCTGCCTGGATGGCTGAAGCTTCAGGTATCCCAAAATTTATAGTAGGTGCAACTATAGTCAGCTTTGCTACAACATTACCAGAAATTATTGTTTCCAGTATTGCTGCTTTTGAAGGTAAAGTTGATATGGCAGTAGGAAATGCTATTGGTTCTGTTACAGCTAATACTGCATTAATAATGGCGGTAGGTATATTATTTATGCCAAGTATAATAAAAAAACGCCAGTTTATACCAAAAGCGCTTATACTAATAGCTGCTTTAGTAACGCTTATAGCATTATCTATATCCGGTGGCCTTACATTTAAAAGCAGTATTATTTTATTTGCAATATTTGCTCTTTTTATTTTTGAAAATATAAAAACTGCTGATAAAAATAATGATAAAAAAATAAAAAAATCGGATAAAACAATCAAAAAAGCCATTAAAGGAAAAGAAACTGTAAAATATATTATAATGTTTATAATAGGAGCGGCTTCAATAGTAATTGGTTCTAATCTTTTAGTGGATAATGGCAGCGCTATTGCCAGAATGATAGGTGTACCGGAAAATATAATCGGTTTAACAGCTATAGCAATAGGTACTTCTTTACCTGAACTTGTCACTACTATAACATCAATTATTAAAAAGCAGGCTTCATTATCAATCGGTAATATTATAGGAGCTAATATTATTGATACAACTTTAATTCTTCCTATTTGTGCAGCTATATCAAAAGGTAATTTGCCGGTATCATATCAAACAATACATATAGATATACCATTTTCATTAATGGCTGCATGTATTATGATAATTCCAGCAATATTTACAGGTAAATTAAGCAGATGGCAAGGTATAGCTTCACTTATTTTATATGGTATATATATCGGTATTTTATGTTTTATTTCATAAATTAATAAATCCATAAATTTTATTATCCTTTTTTTAATATGATTTATATATTTCTAAAACTTTAATTGTTATTTGATTAGGGCTTGTTGGATATACTTGGTTATGATAATATTAAATAAACATAATTAACAAGTCAAAAAAGGGGTAATAAAATTATGAAAGTAGGAATAATCCGTTGTAAACAAACGGAAGATTTTTGTCCTGGAACTGCAGATTTTCGTATGGTAAGAGAAAAACAGGGAGCTTTTGAAGGCATCCAAGAAGATATAGAAATTATAGGATTTATAAATTGCGGAGGTTGTCCAGCAAAAAAAGCAGTACTCAGGGCAAGGGAATTAGTTAAACGCGGTGCGGATACCATAGCTTTTACTAGCTGTATTCAAAAAGGTACGCCAATAGGTTATCCTTGTCCATTTGCTAAAAAAATGAAAGAAATAATAGTTAATGATTTAGGCGATAAAATTAAGATATTGGATTATACACATTAAAACGCATTAAAATCCAACCTATACTAGCTTATAAATATTAGCTTATTATTTACCGGCCGGTTATATATTTAAGCCGGCTGGTTTTTTTATTTATTTTTTTTTTTTTTTTTAAAACCACCAGTGAAGTGGTGGTATGCTCGGGCCCTAGAAGGGCCAAATACGGACTTAGTCCCTAAAGGGACATAGAAGTTTGACACCGCATTATAATCTCGGGCAGGAGCTTTTGCTGCTGTCTTTTTTTGCCTACTTGTTCTTGCTACAAGTAAACTGGTCTATGTACTCTTTCATTGTCACCTGGTTTTTTGTGTAATCTTCCTCCAATTGATTCTTTATGTATCCTTTGATTGCACATTCATTTCGTCCAACCGTATCCACAAAATACCCTCTGGTCCAAAAGTGCCTGCTCCCATATTTGTACTTTAAGTTTGCGTGTCGGTCAAATATCATAAGACTGCTGTTTCCCTTGAGATATCCCATGAAACTGGATACCGCCACTTTTAGTGGTATCTCTACTAACATGTGTACATGGTCTCTACACTCTTCTGCTTCTACTATTCTTACCTTCTTCCAGTTACACAGCGTCCTCAGTATTTCTCCTATCTCTTGACGCTTCTCTCCATAGAATACCTTCCGCCGATACTTTGGTGCAAAAGCTATATTATCCTAAATCAAACAATATATAAAAATATGTAATATAGAATCTCTGGTTACGTTACCGCAAAAAAGGGGCGCCTGCGTGCAACCATATTTCATATGGTTGCCAAATGCAAAATAATTTGTTAAATAAAGATGATGTGTATTTAAGATAATACTAGTTTTCCTTATTAACTCAGCCTGAATATTTAAGAAATTATTTTGCGTAAAGCGCATCCAAAGGATGCGCTGCGCAGGCGCCCCCTTAAACGGTACT
>CALWVB010000006.1 GCA_944384895.1 uncultured Clostridia bacterium
TATTCCTTCCCTTCCTCATCTTTTACACCCCTCTTTTTTTCTATTTTTTATAAAATCTTTTTACAATACATCCTTATTTTTGTATTGTATCTTTATTCTACCATATCCCTCCTCTCCTTTCTATATCCCTACTACTTTTGTCATCTCCTTTGTCATCCACTATATTCTTTCCTCCTTTTCTACCTCCTCACTCTCCTCCTTTTTCTTTCTTTAGTAAATCAATAGTTTATTTAAATCATTCAACAGCTTTATTCTGTACATAGCTTGCAAATAGCCTCTCAATTCTATTTTTTCTCTTGATATTCCCTCCTGTTGACCTATACTTATCATCTCCTCTGCTTTTTCTCTTTCTTATCTCCATTGTTTATATCTCTTAATAAAATATGCCGGGAATGTTTTATATTCCCGGCATAGTGATTTAGTCTAACTGTTATTTAATAATAGCATCAAATCCGCTATCATTAAGATCCTGTTTTAATTTTTCAGCATTATTTTTATCCTTGAATGCTCCCGCTTGTACATGATACAGTTTATCACTGGAATTGGTATTACTGTTATCGCTGTCATTACCACTGTTATTATCCGGTTTTTTAGTCAATCCCGCACGCCTTACTATTACGCTAACTAATGCATCTGCGCTTTTAGCTGCATAATCATCTGTTAATATGATAGGCGTATCGGTTGTACTATCCATAAAGCCCATTTCCATCAACACTGCCGGCATCTTTGTTTCGCGGCATTCATGGAGATCAGCGCTCGCCAATGGTACGGACCTGTTGCCTTTTAATCCTGTCTGAGCTGCTGCGGCATCATACAGTTCTTTTTGCCATGCTTTTGTAACGTCGTCTACCTTCGTATAGACATATGCGACTATACCCCCGCCTGATCCGCCGTTAATACCTGCGTTATGGTGTATAGACAGATAAAAATCTGCGTCAAATTTATTGGCTGCATTTGTCCTGTCTATCAGCGGGATATTCTTTTTACCTGCTCTGTCATCTATCCTTAATACTTCTATCCCGTCGTATTGTGCTAACAGAGATTCTATCTTATCGCATATCCTGGAGTTTAATACCCATTCTCTCGTTTCATTTGGATCTATTGATTTAAGACACCGCTTGCCTGGTGTTTCAAGATAATGTCCTGCTACTAATGCTAGTTTGAACATATTATCTACCTCCAATTTATTTATTATTTTTTAGTTGTTTTAATTGCTGGTCGGCTTCAATTGCCGCAGGTGTAATACTGTTATTTTTCCACCATGCCCAGATGGCGGCAACAGCGGTCACTATTGTTGTCCCAGCAGTATATACTTCTTCATCTGAAAATGGCAACGGATTTATTCCAAACATTGTTAGTATCTGATTTAATAATGCTATACCTAATACTATGGTCCTGATGATTGTTTCTTTGGATATTTTTGTCTTTGTCATTTTATTGTGTTCTCCTTTATTATTTTATAAAATTATACCAATTACAGCGCTCATAAACCCAGTTATAAGCGCTCCTAATATTAATCTTTTATAATAGTGATAATCTTTACCGGGTGTTTGTTCTATACCATCTAATCTATTATTAATACTAAATATTTTCTGGTTCAAATCTTCTGTCTTTTGTACGTTTCTTAATGCCTCGTTAGTTACTTTTTGTAAATCTTTTATATCGTTTTTTAATTCTTTTAACTGTTCATATATATTGTTTTTATTTGCTTCAAGAATTGCTATGCGCTCATTTATTTTTTGATCCATATAAATTTACCGTCCTTTATTATTTTATACTGCAGTATTCCGATATGACACTACTCTTTAATGCTGTCTTATATAATTTTTCTTTCAATTTATAATACTTTTTTAATATTCTGTAATTAATAAACCTATATTTTCCCATTTTTTATCATCCTTTCGTTAATCAGTTTTTTCATTATTCATTATCATTTTTTCGCCTTCCACCTTTTCCAGAAATTCTGGAATGTATTGCCATAATAATCCATTTTTATTGGATTGTCAATAGAATTTATATAAATATTTTCAGAAATTCTGGATTTTTATATTTACAAATTTCAGAATATATGTTATCCTTTTCTCATGAGGTGATCTAATGTCAATATATTTTGGTGACAAAATCCGTAATGCAAGAAAAGCAAAAGGCCTTACTCAAAAGCAATTAGCCCAACTTATCAATGTTAAAAATACTGCCATCAGTAATTGGGAAAATGATCTTAATAAACCTGATCCAGATTCAATTGAATTATTATGTAATGCTCTTAATGTCCCTGTATCATATTTTTTTGAATCTGATGAAGGATATAGTTCTATTGATACGCAATTAAAAGATATTGATTTTGCCTTATATGGTGAAGTCAAAGATTTAACAGAGGATGAAAAGCAGGATATTTTAGATTTTATTAAATTTAAAAAATCACAACGAAAGGAATAGTAATGAATTTAAACGAAATTTACGAATACGCTGATGAAAAAAATTATTCAATTTATTATTTCCCAATGAAAGAACTTGTTTCTATTGTTACTCCTGATGGTTTTATTGGTATTGATGTTGATAAATTAGAAAACACTGCTGATGAACTTGCTTGTATTACGCATGAAATAGGTCATCTTGAAACTGGAAGCTTTTATAATATCTACAGCCCCATAGATATACGTAGCAAGCATGAAGCTGTTGCCGACCACTGGGCAATAAAAAAACTCATTCCTAAGAATGAGTTAATAGAAGTATTATCTTCCGGTATATGTGAAATTTGGGACTTAGCTGAATATTTTAATTTACCGGAAAATTTTATTAAAAAGGCTTTAAAATATTATTCTAATGAAATTGAAGGTATAAATTATTTATATTGTTCTGCATAAAACTGCACAATACCTTTTATAAGTTAATATTAATTGTAAAACAGCTGTATTTATATATAGCTGTTTTTTTATTTTTTGTCCGTATCAGTCGTATTTATTTAGATTTATAATAATCTTAGATTAATAAGATAAAATCGAAATAAACATAAATAAATCTAATAATATCTAGAATTATATAATCTATAAAAATAACCATTAAATAAACTTATTATTATAAAATATGAAAAATATTCCCGGTAAGGTTATTTTTAAAGGGGGCGCCCGCGTGGCAACCATATAAAATATGGTTGCCTGACGCAAAATAATTTATAAAATAAAGATATTGTTACTAAGACAACTCCTATTTTTATATTTTTACCATACCTAACTTTATAAGATATTATTTTGCATAAAGCGCATCTAAAAGATGCGCTGCGCGGGCGCCCCCCTTACTCCTTGCGCATTAATATAGTTTACTGCAATATTTGTTATATTTTAAATTAAAATTTAATCTAAAAAATATTAATATGTTAAAATTTTTTTAATTATTTTGTTTTATTAAAATATCAATCAAAATTTAATTTATAAAGGAATCTATATATGGATGAAATAAATATATTACTTGCTAAACATGACCAAAATATAAAATCTTTACAACATCAAATAAATGAATTAAAAGGCGTACAGGAAGAAATAAAATCTATAAATGAAATTCTTGTTACACTTACTAATGAATTAAAACATACAAATGAACATTTAAAACGTCATGAGAAAAAAATAGAAGAATTTGATCATGCTCCAAAAAATAGATTAAATCAAATAATAACCGCTATAATTAGTGCATTAGCAGGCGGTTTTATTACTGCTATAATAGCATCTTTTATAACCTATGCATAATATATTTAATATAAGGGGTGATGCATGACTTATGGAATTTAAAGAATTTATTAAACCTGAACTGCTTATATTAATACCTGTTTTAAATATAATAGGAACAGTAATAAAAAAGAGTAAAATACCCAATAAATTTATACCTATAATTTTAGGAAGCATATCTATAATCCTAAGCGCAGTATGGGTAGTTGCACAATGTGATTTTGTTGGTATAAAAAGCGCTTTAACTGCTGTATTCACAGCACTTTCTCAAGGAATATTAATAGCTGGTGCTAGTGTTTATATTCATCAAGTATATTGTAATTCTCATAAAGATAAGGATTGTAATAATAAATAGCTTTATCTAAGATAATTTAAATCATTCAAAACAAAAGAATAAATAATAAAACTAAAATAAAAAATCAACAAATAATGTAAAAGTACCGTTGAAGGGGGGGCGCCTGCGCAGCGCATCTGTGATTCGCTTTAAGCAAAATAATTTTTTTAATACTCAGGCTGAGTTAATAAGAAAAACAAGCATTATCTTAAATACTCATCATCATTTATATAACAAATTATTTTGCATTCGGCAACCATATTTCATATGGTTGCACGCAGGCGCCCCCCTTTTTATGCTAACGTAACCAGAGATTTTTTTAATATTATATGCATATTTTTATATATTGTTTAATTTAAGATAATATAGCTTTAATTATATAAATAAAAAAAGATGCAGCGGAAAGGTTTCCCTTTCCGCTGCGCCTTTTTCATTTAATTTACCCTCTTATTATACTTTTACTTCTTAATTATTGTAATTCTCTGTGGATCGCTTGAAATCCAGTTGCCATATGCATCTTTACCTTTAATAGTAAAATGCCTGTCACCTTTAGATCCTACAGATAATTTAAATGTCCATGTACGTTCATTGCCTGAATCGGAAATCTGAAGATCTGCTTTACCCATATCATTTCCGTACTCATTTGCTACCGCTATTTCTGCAACGCTTGTAGAAGTAATAACTTTTACTTCAAATGGTTCATTAACAAATCCAACTCTCGGCATATTTATTGAGGATATATAAGCTTCTCCTTCATCTGGGAGAAAATCTTTAAATATATTCACCTTCAATGATGCGCCTGTATCAAACATAATTTCATCTTCTGTACAAGCCATAAGTTTAATTTCACGGTTACCCTTTGTGCCGATACTTGTTGTTAATGTCCATGTCATTGTACCGTCATCATTATAAACAACATCATCAAATGTTTTACCCATATCTTTACCATATTCATTTACCAAAGCGATATTCCATATATCGTCAGGAGTTGTTACAGTAATTTTGATAGGTGCGTTTACAAGATAATTTTCATTTTCAGCTACAATTGATGTATTAATAGGAGCCTCATCTCGTGTACCTTCTATTAAGAAGGTAGTAAGCCTTGTTGCACCCCTATTACGATGCAGATAATTCGGTATAGCTGTAAATCTTGTTGTGGTATAATCTTCATCTGTTCCGATATGAGCCATACCCTGGACAACGATAGTATGACCAATACCTTCAACATCCATTTCTTTAGCAATAAGTTCAGCTCTTGGATCTAATCTATATTCATTTGTAGAACCAACTGGATTATCAAATTTTTCTAATGAGAATACGATAGGTCCGCGTGTAAGAGCTACTTTGCCTCTAGTGGAATCAACATTTTCATTTGTATAGTATCTTTGAACATCCATCTTAAGATCCAATTCGATTGTATCTCCAATATTCCATGCGCGGTCAAATGTTACATAACCGTCTACTATTTCAGGATTTTCTATAGTTTTACCATTAAGTTTCATAGTAAAGCCGGTCTGCCATTCAGGAATCCTTACTTTAAACTGCATTACTTTATTTTCTACTGATGGATCAATAGTAAATAATACATTGCCTTCATATGGATAACGAGTCTTTTGAGTTACTGTAATAGCCTGGCCGTCTACATCAAATGTAGCATGGCTGTCTATATACATATTAGCATATACTTCGCTAGCTTTAGTTGCATACATATATCCGCCGATACCGGAAACAGTACGCATAAGGTTAGGCGGGCAGCATGCGCAGCCAAACCATCCGGAACGGTCAGGTGTATTAGAACTGTCAATATAGTTAGTATAATAGAATTTAGTACCGCCTATATCAGCGCTTGCAAGAACACCGTTATAAAGCGCTGTTTCCATAACGTCAATATATTTGCCTTCATTAAAGAGAAGATTCATTCTCTGTTCCCACATTGCATTAGAGATTGTAGCACAGGTTTCAGCATAGGTATTATTTGACGGGAGATAATAGTCCGGTCCAAAACCTTCTGAATCGGAACCATTGCCAACAGTACCCCATGCTCCTGTTACATACATCTTCCTATTAACTGCACTATCCCATAATCTTAAAAGGGCTGCTTTATAATCTGGATCATCATTAATAAGAGCTATATCTGTTGCGCCGGATACAAAATATCCAAAACGTACAGAATGTCCTACTGCATCATTAGCATCTACTAATTTTACATTGTCCTGAGAATATGTTCCGCCTCTATAATTGCTATCCCTATCTTCATAATCGCCGCGCATATCTGTAAAGAATTTAGCAAGTTTCCAATAACGGTCGCCTGCTCCTGCGCCATTGATTTCATCCATAAGGTTAGCTAATTTAACAAGTCCCAATTCAACTTCTTCATGTCCTGGTACAACATTTCTCTTAGGATACGGACCAAATTCTCTATCAAGATAATCCGCAAGTTTTATTGCTATATTAAGCACACGGTCATCCTGGCCTTTAGTCATACGGTAATGAGCTACAGCTGCTTCAAAGAAGTGGCCTGCTACATAAAATTCATGGTCAGAGAAATTACTCCAGCGTGTACGGCCGGACAATGTATACCATGCGTTAAAATATCCGTCAGGAGCTTGAGCGCCTTCTAACCATGGAATCCATTCATTAATCTTATTAAGTATCCATTCCTGGCCTTCTATGATTTCCGGATCACCCATTGGATCAATTTCCATGGAAATACACATAGCTTCAAGCATTTTATGTACGTCTGAATCCTGGAATACCATAGTTCCTTCAACAGTCTTGGAATATTCCTCGCCTGCATACATTTTTGCTACATTTATAAAGTTATTAAAACCGCCGCCTGTTTTTTCAACATTTTCTACGCCAACTTTTATAGTTGTGATGATATTCCTCTTCTGAAGTACAGACCAGAATTCATCAGTAACTTTAACCTTTTCAAAGGATACAGCTTTTGCAACATTTCTTACATTGATATTTGCAACAGCTTTAATATCAGTACCTTCAACATCACCCTGGATTGTAAAGGCGCCTTCATTTTCATATAACGAAGGATCAATATCTTCCCAAGTAACAGCTACCTGTTCATCCGGAAGCATACCGTCGTTATAAACTGCTGTTACAGTTTTTGTAATATTAGGTACAAAGCCAGGTTCTACATTAATATCAATAGTTTTAATTTCTGTAATAGTCGGAACGATTACATTAACTTCTACACTTGCTTTTAATGTTGTTTCCGGTACAGTACCTTCAATTATAAATGAACCAGCCTGTTCTAATAAAGATTTATCATATTCATCCCATACTACAGGAGCTGTAGCATATGAACCGTCGTTATAATTTGTACGTACAGTTACCGGGAGAACAGGTTCTTCGCCAACTTTTGTATAAACAGGGTCGCATGCCGGTACTTCATTTATTGCCGGGATAACAAGTTTTTCTCCGCCGACATTTCTTACTTCATCAACATTCAAAGCTCTGCTGTATATTCTGAAATCATCAACTATAGCTCTGAGATAAGCGTCGCTGTATTGGCTTCGTCCAATCCAGTTGCGGGTTGTTGAGCCCATAGCCGACGGACAAAGAGAATTATCCTTCATTTCGCCAAGAAGGATACCGTCTTTATAATATCTATAAGTATAAAGACCATCATCCTGTTTTTCTATAGTAATAGCTACAAATGCCCAACGGTTTGTTACAAACCTATTTGTAACAGATATTCTCTGTTCAGCGCCTGAACCGCCTACTGTAAGGGCAAATATAGTATTTTGAGGAGCAAACCACATATTTCTTGTAGTATTGCTGCCAAAGTCAAATAAACGTGCATAGCTTCTGAGCTGGTATTGATATACCCATGATGTAATAGTCATTTCTTCTAATTCGGAAACAATACCTTCTGGAAGTTCAACATAACCGTTATTTGTTCTTGTACTATTTGTCTGGATACCATTGCCATATAAGCCTTCAACTATAGTAGCTGAACTTTTAGCAACAGCATTGCCATATTTTGAACCTTCAACAGAGTTTACAAATTCTGTTTCGCCTTCAGCTTCATCAAATTTATACCATGCCACGTCTGGTATAGGAGTTTCACCTAAATTTTTGATTATAGCTGAAGCTGGTATAGATGTTCCTTCAACAATACCAGCTACTGTAACAGTTTCAAACGGCTGTATTGCTGAAATATCAACATCATCCCATGTAACGGCTCTTTTTTCATTTGGAAAATGGCCGTTGCCTATAACAACATCAACTTCTGTAGGCAATTCCGGGATTTTATCCGGTGAGAAATTAATAATAACAGAAGGTACTGCTGTAATAACAGGAGCGATTACTGTACAATCAAAAGTCTTTGATGTTTTAGCTTCGCCTTTTGTTATTGTAACTGTTAATTCTACCTGAACATCAATTTCTTCCGGAAGAGTTACTTTACCATCATTTGATATATATTCCGGTTTATTGCTTGACCATTCAACTTTACAGCCAAGATCATTTTCAGTAGGTAGCACTAAATCTGCTGTAACAGCATCGATACCTTCAAGATTTATCCCGTTAGCTACACGGTTTACCAACTGATCATCATTAAATACTGAAGGGTCTGCTAATACCTGATATTCTCTTATACCCATTCCGTATGATTCAGGATCTGGATAAAGTTCTAATGTAAGGGTATTAGTTGTAATCTGATCAAAATTAGCGGTATTAAGAGCTTCTCTGTCAAGTCCTATGGAAGTAAATCCTGGTACAGGTGTCTTTACACCGTTATTATCATAATAAAGTTTTACTTCTTTTGGTACTCTTACACCAGGGCTACTGTCGCCTGCCTGAGCATCAGAAAACCATTGGATAGCTATTGCGCTGAATGTCGCAGGGGATGACCATGTATATGTAATAGTTTCCGGGCCCTCACGTCCTCCGCTTACCCATGTTCCCCATGCATCCAATTGATCAGAAACGCCGGTTCCTGAAAAGGTTTTACCATCGTTTAGAGCCGCTGCACTGTTCCATGTTGTGCAATATGATACTTCAACATTAGCTTCAGGTGCTAAGTTTACTATTGGTTCAGCCATAGCTGCTGTTGGTACAATCATTATACCTGCCAGCATCAATACTGAAATGAATAGTGCCAATAATCTTTTCTTCATAACTTCCTCCTAATTTTTAATTAACGCATATCCTTTATTTATTAAGGATATTTTGAATTAAACATACTTTCCCTCAGCTTAAATTGTAAAAAAATTCACTTCCTTTCACATAATAATTTTTTTAATTTTAAATAAAAATAATAAAATTGCATAAATTTTTTCAATTATTATTATTTTTATTTTTCAAAATCAATATAATTATACATATTTTACATATTTATTTATAGAGAAATTTTTACTAAATATGTTTGATATTTTACAAACTGTTATTATTGTTTACACCCATATTATTTCCTAATAAAACTAGTTATATAAAGCATAATTTTGTTTACAATAAATTATGGCTAATTAGCTTTATTAGGAGGAAAATATATTATGTATAATGATGAAGAAATATTAAATTTTATATATCAAAATGCTGAAATGGGTATAGAAGGTATTGATAAAATACTCAGTAAAACAGATGATCACCGTTTTCGTGAACATCTTCAAGGCCAACATCAAGAATATAAAGAAATTATGCAAAGAGCTGAACAAATGCTTAATAATAAACATTATCCAGTAAAAAGTAAAATACCGGCTGCAAAGGTTATGCTAAATACTGTATCAGATGCAAAAACTTTATTTAATAAATCTCCTTCAAAATTAGCTGAGATGATGATACAGGGCAATACTATGGGTGTAGTTAAAATGATTAAGCATATGAACGATTATGAAGGAAATGATATTGAAGTTAATCGTCTTGCTGGTAAGGTTATAAAAATGGAACGTACCAATATTGATAAATTAAAACAATTCTTATAATAAAAAAAGAAAGCCTTCTGCATTTGTATTTATTGCAGTAGGTTTTCTTTTTATAATAAAGCTTTATTTTATACAAAAGATAATGTATATATGTTTATATATCGCAAAACTAAAGGTGTTTAAAAAATTAAGTTAAATCAAAACATGATATGAAAAAGTACCTCTAGCAAGGGGGCGCCTGCGCAGCGCATCCTTTGGATGCGCTAAAAGCAAAATAATATGATATTTTATTAACATAAGATAAAAATAAGAGACTAGTATATTATAAATACTCAGCATATTTATTTAACATATTATTTTGCATAAAGCAGCCATATTTCATATGGCTGCACGCAGGCGCCCCATGTCTCACGTTCCCGGATGCTTTGCGGTATTTATAAAGATAGTATTTACCTATACTATGGTTATTTATATTCTTATCTAGTGTAATTTAGCTTAATAAAACTTAATCGTCATCATCTTCAAATGAAATATTTATTTCACCCATATCCGCATGTGCTTTTATATTATTCTGAGCTCCGCTATTATTAATCTGCGCGCCGTTTCTCTCATTTTTATCGCCTATTTTTATATTTCCCATATCAGCAGATAAATCAAGATTATATTCGGATTCTTTAAGGCTTGTAGAAACTTCAATTTCACCCATATCTGCGCTGATATCATAATTTCCATAGAGTGTACCTTCAATATCTACATTGCCATAATCAGAAGATAATATATTTTCTCCTGATATTTCGCCTGATAATTTCACTCTGCCCATAGAACATTGTGCATTAATGCTTTCTAATTTACCTTCTAAATCAATATCGCCATAAGAATCTATAATATTAGCATTTTTAATATTTCCATCTTCTATTTTAATTCGTCCAGCTGAACAGTTCGCTGTAAATCCATCCGATATAATATTAGTTAATATTATATCGCCATAACTATTATCAATTTGACAGTTATTTATATTACTATTTTCTATTGTTAATTTGCCGGATGATAAATTGAATGTTGCCTGCGTACTATTTGTATTAATAGCTTTTACATCTCCAAATAAAGCTTTTAATGATATTGTATTAGATGATATACCATCTACAACAATAGTACCCATATTACTAAAAACATCCATTTTATCTATAACAGCATCTCTTGGTACAAATATTGTTACTTTATTATCAGAATTATATATGGATTTTTCACCTGAGAATAATCCTCTGATATCAAAATTAAACCATCTTTTAGTGCTTTTACCATCTGTATTTCCATCTATTTTTAACGTGTTGTTTTCTATTTTATAATCTATTGTAGTTTGATTATAAGTAGAATTTGTTTTTATTTCAATACCATAGCTTTCGCCATATTTTATTTCTACATCAGAATAATCTATTGATAATTCAATATTATTAAATTTTTCAAGATTCATATCAGTTGTTATTTTATCTTCTTGAATTTTTTCATTATTATGTCTTGGAGTAATATGCAAGCCTGTATTATCAATATAAGCATTCAGGCTGGCTCCTGAAAAAAATCCGATTATTGTAAATACACAACCAAAGACTACTAAACAACTGGCAACTATCAGCAATATTTTTACGCCTTTATTTTTCATCTTTGCCAACCTCCTCTTTAGATAAAACCCGTCTTACAAATTTTACAAGACCATTTATACTGATTCTTGTAACCCATATTGAAAATACGCCTAATAATATGCCTATACCCACGGCAGCTAAAGCTATACCAAAGAAAAATACGCTTGTTGGGATAGATTGGAATAAGCTCCATATAGATAAAACTAAAAATACTACAGCGCCTAATGTTATGCATATAGAAGTTATAAAGAAAGTTAAAAATATTATAAATACTGTAATAACAAGTACAATAACCACAGCTACAACCGCAATAGCAATAGGCAAAGCTATAGGCGAAGCAAATATCGCAGCAATTATCATCCAAATAGTGGATACGCCTTTTTTTGCTTTATTGGATATATCTGATGAATCATAATCTTTTATAGCAAAATCCGCCATAATCTTAGCAGCTAATTTTTTAGGCGGTCCTAATTCTTCAATAATTTTTTGTTCTTGTTCAGGACCTGCTTCAGTAAAATATTCTTCATAATATCTAACAGCATTTTTTCTTTCATCTTCAGGCATTTTTGAAAGACTATGATTTAATTTCATAAGATATTCTAATTTATCCATTATTCATCCCCCCAAACAATATCCTGTCAACCTTTGTTTTATAATCTTTCCATTCAATCCGGTAAGTATCAAGCTTTTGTTTGCCTTCTCCTGTTATCCTGTAATATCTTCTGTTTCTGCCTTGATAGGGCTGATCATATGTTGTAAGCGCATTATCTTTTTGCAATCTTCGCAATACCGGATATAATGTTGATTCGGATATATCTATTATATCTTTTACATTTTGTGTAAGCATATATCCATAGGTGTCTTCTTTATCAAGCACTGCCAATACACATGCATCCAATAGCGCCGACCCTATTTGAAATGCCATAACATCATCTCCTTAATTTTAGTCTAATGTCATCTCCTGCATAATATTATATGTTGTATAATATTATTTGTCAATACATATTATTAAATATATAAATAATAATTTTACAATAACGAGTATCTGAAACTTATTAAATATACACAAGGCTGATAATGAACAATGGTAGTCTCCTGCTGCTTTATGATTGTGTATGTTGCATAGTGGGAGTATAATTAAAAAAGCATAGAAAAGATCAAAAATTATGGAGGATAAATTAAATGTATAAAGAATATATAATTTCACCATGTTCTGGTATAAAAATTGACGTTAAACAAGGTCAAAATATAACGGTAATCGATATTGAGGGTGGTCAAGTAGTAGATTTTTTTGCAGAGGTAAATGGAAACTCAGCTGAATTTCTTTCAACCGGAGTAACAATTGACTGCAACCAATCTTTAAAGCTGAATATTGGCAATGTTATCTATACAAATTTATACCGGCCTATGATGAAAATACTTTCTGATGATGTTGGAGAACATGATTTGCTCCATCCATGCTGCAGGCCAGAGATGTACAATTTTTTCTATCATAATGGAAAAGGACATCCCAACTGCTTTGATAATATAAATAAAGCGCTTGGAGAACATCGTACCATTATTACACCAGTCAATCTGTTCATGTACACAAAAATCAACACAGACGGCAGTATTTCAGTTGAAAAGCCGGTTTCTAAAGCAGGAGACAAAATTGTATTGCAAGCGCTAATGGATATCAGACTAGGTATTGCTGCTTGTAGTGTTTCTGAAAGCAAGTGCAATAGTGGAAAATGTTCTTCTATTAAAGTTGTCATTGACTAAATCAGCTTTTAGTTTATATCACACAGTAAAGAACTGTCTGCTATCTGTTTATATTCAACAATCACTGTTTTAAATATTCCAAAGCCATATTTGATATACCAACGTGAGTAATAAATATTGATTTATAAAATGGCCTGTGTTCTATTAATATTATTGTATTTTTGTTGCATAGCTTTAATAGTCTTGTCTAAATCCAGGTATTTAAAAACTGCTGCTTTTATTTTTATATCTGATGTGTTTTTCACTGCTAAATGATATACTATTTTCTAAGATAAATTAAATCACTCAAACCCAAAATTATAATAAAACTAAAATAAAAAATTGAAAGATAATGTAAAAGTACCCGTTTAGTGGGGCGCCTGCGCAGCGCATCTTAAGATGCGCTTTACGCAAAATAATTTTTTAATACTCAGGCTGGGTTAATAAGGAAAAATAGTGTTATCTTAAATATACATCATCTTTATATAGAGAATTATTTTGCATTTGGCAGCCATATTTCATATGGCTGCACGCAGGCGCCCCCCCTTTTTTTACGGTAACGTAGCAAGGGATATTTTCTTTAATATTATAATGCATATTTTTACTTTAATTTTTATATTGTTTGATTTAGGATAATATAGCTGTTGCGCAACGGTATAACCTAGCCGGCTAATATAATAAGCAAACATGAGAAACAGATATAATATAAATACATTACATATAGGTAATATTATAATTTATGTTATATTATTATAAATTATATACAAAAAGCCGCCGGATGAAAAAATAATCCTACGGCTTTATATTTTTTAAATATTATTTATTTTAATTCGCATATAGTAACACCGGTTTCTCCTTCACCATATTGGCCTAAACGGAAATTTTTTATAGAAGGATGCTTTCTTAAATATTGAGTGACAGCATTACGCAGCACGCCTGTACCTTTACCATGGATTATAGTAATATTCTGTAATCCCTGTAATACAGCGGCATCCAAAAATGCATCCAATTCATGTAAAGCTTCATCGCTGTTTTTGCCTCTTAAATCAATAGAATGTTCCGCACGTCCAAGACGTTTTTCCATACGCAGGCTGTTTTCAGCAGTCTTGCGGATGGGTGCGGTACGTGTTTTTTTTGTATTATCCGTCGTAAAAGCAGAATAATCCTGTTTATTATTTATTAATCTAAGATTGGATATAGGCACTCTTGTTTTAATAATACCTGCTAATACCTCAACCTGTCCGGATTTATCAGGGTCGGATAAAACAGTAGCCTTTTTATCAATATCAAATATAAGTACTTCATCGCCCTTTTTAAGCGGTCTTGGTAATTTATAACCGGAATTATCTTCTTTTTGGCCAACAGGATCAGCTATATCCTCCATTTTACCCATACGCGACCTAAGCTGTGATTTTGCCGCTGAGGCTAATTGTCCGAATTGCTCGCTGTTTTTCTGTTTTTTTATTTCTTCCAGTTCATTAAGCAATGCATTAGCCTGAGCTCTTGTACGTTCTATAATAATCCTTGCCTGGTTTTTAGCCCTCTCTATTTCCCTATCGCATTCATTTTTTATTCTTTCTGCCGCCTGTTGTGCTTGCTGTGATTTTATCTGTGCTTCTTTACGCAACCTTTCTGCCTGTTCTGTACGGCTTTCCATCTGCTGGCGGCTTTCTTCCAATTTTTGCACTACATCTTCAAACCGTAAGCTTTCGCCTGATAATAACTCTTTTGCCCTGTCAACCACTTCATGAGATAACCCTAACCGCTCTGATATAGCAAATGCATTTGATCTTCCCGGTACTCCTATAAGCAGCCGGTAAGTTGGACGTAAAGTTGCTACGTCAAATTCACATGAACCGTTTTCTACGCCCTGCGTCTGCAATGCGTATGCTTTAAGTTCAGCATAATGAGTAGTTGCGGCAATTTTTGTACCTTTTGCCCTTAGATGTTCCAATATTGCCATAGCAAGAGCTGCTCCTTCTACAGGATCAGTACCCGCTCCTAATTCATCTAATAATACAAGGCTGTTTTTATCAGCTATATCTATTATTTTTATAATATTGGTCATATGGGCAGAAAATGTAGATAATGATTGTTCAATAGATTGTTCATCACCGATATCAGCCAATACCTCCTGAAATACCGATACTTTACTATTATCCGATACTGGAAGCATAAGTCCGCACATAGCCATAAGGGTTAATAATCCGAGTGTTTTTAATGCTACTGTTTTACCGCCTGTATTAGGCCCTGTTATAACAAGAGTATCAAATTTATCTCCTAACATTATATCTGTAGCAACTACTTTTTTCGGATCAATAAGCGGATGGCGCGCTTTTTTTAAATCTATCACACCATCACCTGATATAATAGGCGTTGTAGCTTTCATATCATAAGCAAGGCGTGCTTTTGCAAATATCAGCCCTAATTCCAGCATGATATCATACCCGCGTTTTATTGTATCAGCAAATGAAGCCACTTCAGCTGATAAAGCAAATAATATTCTTTCAATTTCAGCCGCTTCTTTTGATTTTAATATTTTTATTTGGTTATTAGCTTCTACAACACCCATAGGTTCAATAAATACTGTAGCGCCACTGGCTGAAGTATCATGCACAAGGCCCGGCACTTCATTGCGATGTTCAGCTTTTACCGGTACAACAAATCTATCCGACCGTATAGTGACTATAGCCTCCTGTAAATACTTTTGATAAGAAGGCGAACGTACCATTTTATCAAGCTGTTCTCTTACCCTACTTGATGCCGCTCTCATTTTACGGCGTATATCTGCAAGGTCACCAGATGCGCTGTCTGACATTTCATCTTCTGATATAATAGATGTTGTTATTGTATTTTCTAAATATTTATTAGGTATTAAAAATGAAAAACGTTCGTCAAGACAAGTATTAACTCCTTCGCAATTACTTCTCCATGAATTAAGCGAACGAATACATCTTAATACCCCTGCGATTTCTAATAATTCGCGCATATTCAGCGCACCGTCCGCCTGAGCCCGTGCAAGCTGTCCTTTTATACTATGCATTCCGGCAAAAGAAGGCGTACCAAACCGGCCGATAAGCATATGAGCATCAGTAGTTTCCTGCATAAGTTTTTGTGCCATAATAAGAGAATGTTCCGGTTCAATTTCCAAAGCTAACTCAGCGCATTCCTCACATGGACAATGCTGGGCTATTAATTTTAATATTTTATCAAGTTCAAGGCTTTTATAATGCCTATTTAAATTGCTTTCCATAAAATTTTACCTCGTATATTTGTAAACCTTATAAATATTATAGCCTTCTGTTTAGCAAAATAAGTCTCTTTATTTATTATAATACCACATATCTTTACTATTAGGCAATCGATGTAATTATTACTTTGTAATTTATATTGACTAATGGTATAATATTGAATAATATATGCTAAATACTATATTATCCTAAATTAAACATTAGCTAAAAAACTATCATAAAAATAAAATATAGTATGTCAGCTTTAATATTATTTATATTATATAAAATATCTCACACGGAGCTACCGTAAAAAAGGGGCGCCCGCGCGCAGCCATATTTCATATGGCTGCTTTATGCAAAATAATTATGGCTATAAAGATGTTGCAACTAAGATATTGCTTGTTTCTATTCTCACACTGTCCGCTTTATTAATTATTATTTTGCTAACAGCGCATCTAAAGATACGCTCCGCGGGCGCCCCCTCAAACGGTACTTTTTACATTATCTTTTGTTTTATTTATTTTAGTTTTATTATTTATTTTTTTGTTTAGAGCGATTTAAATTATCTTGGAAAATCTTACCTGATATCAAAATTTTCATATTAAACTTACCACATAATAAACCTATTACTAGAAGATTTGGATGAAAATATTTTTTAAACCTTTTCTCTTATAATAGAAAAACGTCTATCAAAATCATTCTGCGGGCATTTGCACCATACCGGAATGATTGCCGTCTCCCTTTTTTAACGTGAGTTTAAATAAACTAATGATTACAAACCAAAACTTTATAACTAATATTTTTACATACATTGAGCAGGGACCCATATCAGGGGGCGCCCGCGCGCAGCCATATTTCATATGGTTGCCAGATGCAAAACGCTCTTTTTGCGAAATTATATATGTTAGCGTTTTTATTAAAAATATAATAAAAGAAAGCGTTTTGCAAAAAGCGCATCTTTGATGCGCTGCGCGGGCGCCCCCATTTTACCAGTCTTATACCAGGTTCTTTTGATATATACAATAGATATTTTGTATTTCTATTAATAATTAAGTTATTATTATGCTTAATATGTTAAATATAAAGATACACTTTATGCTACATAGGATAATAGGATAATAATATAACATCTTAAAATAAGACAAATTATTATATTAATTCAACTTTTAATCAGCTTTGCTTTTAAATATATAATAAAAACTTATAACTATATATGATATCCTAAAAATTAAATATAAATAATTAACTACGAAAGGTATGAAATATAAAATGGATAATAAAAACTGGACAGAAATAAAAGTTACCGTACCTGTTGAATATATTGATATTGCGGGAGATATTGCTAATATGACCGTACCATACGGTATATATATAGAAGATTATTCCGATTTAGAAGAAGGCGCTATGGAAATTGCTCATATTGACCTTATTGATGAGCAATTACTTAATAAAGACCGTACTAAAGCATGGATACATATTTATATAAGCCCTGAAGAAAACCCTATGGAAGCTGTATCATTTTTAAAAGAACGGTTTATGTCGGAAAGTATACCTTATGAAATTGATATTGATTCTGTTAATATGGAAGATTGGGCAAATAACTGGAAAAAATATTTTAAACCCTTGCCTATAGGCGAGAAATTATTAATCCAACCAACCTGGCTTGATGATGAAAAAACTGATAGGCTTATGCTGCATATTGATCCAGGTTTAGCTTTTGGTACAGGCGGGCATAATACCACAAAATTATGCCTTGAACAATTGGAAAAGGTTATTAAACCAGGTATGAATATATTAGATGTTGGCTGCGGAAGCGGTATCCTTTCCATAGCTTCACTTTTATTAGGCGCTAAATCTGCTACAGGTGTGGATATCGATGCGTTAGCTGTTAAAACTGCTATTGAAAATGGTAAAATAAACAATCTTTTATACCCTGAGTATAATATAATACAGGGTGATCTTACTGATAAAATTACCGGACAATATGATATTATTGTTGCTAATATAGTAGCTGATATAATTATAAGATTATGCAAAGATATAAAACAATATATGCATGCTGATTCATTATTTATTGTCTCCGGAATTGTAGATATTCGTGAAGACGATGTTACTGCAGCATTTTCTGAAAACGGATTTGATATGGTTTCACGTAATGAAGAAGGCGGATGGGTATGTTTTACTCTCAAGATAAAATAATTTGTCTATATTTTAGATTAAGTTTAATAGAATAAATAAAAAACAAAATAGCGCTGCAGGATTAAATAATACCTGTAACGCTATTTTGTTTATATTGTGTGGTGTAAGGAGTTGTCTAGATAATATAACGCCGCTAAAATATAGGGAATACACAATGATACTATTTATATAATAGTATTTAAATTTATTTTTGTATATCAGTAATTTTATATTAGTACTTACCTTTTATGTATGCGATGTCTGCAACAATATTTTTAACATGGATTAATAGTAATTCCTATTCAATCAATTCCCTGCAATTTTAACGCATTTCTCATTCGCCGCTGTTTTACTGCAAAGCCTTTGCTACCCATTAGCGATTATATAGAGTGAAAAAATATTTTCATAAAAACCTACTTCATTTTATCAATTCTAAGCAATAGTGTCAATACTTTTCATGGTCTTACATCCCGTTTTGCTCCACGGCGGCATAGTGCCGCTCCAAAGCCGCGGGGGGATTATTGTTAAAATAATATTCTAGTTCCACGCATACAAAACCTAAGTATATTCTGTTCCTACCGGGAACCTGGACTATTTTTTATCCTAACTATACACCTCGTTTTGCAGTAGGCCTTGTCCATCCGAACTAATATCCTCGCCTGGCTGCACATCTCGTTTTAATGTACTTTCCGCGTGGTTATTGTGGTATTATCACACAACCACTTATCCGCGACTTTGTCATGGCGCTTCGCCGGTTGCCGCGGGGGGATTATTGTTAAAATAATATTCTAGTTCCACGCATACAAAACCTAAGTATATTCTGTTCCTACCGGGAACCTGGACTATTATTTTGCCTGGCTGCACACCTCGTTTTAATGTGCTTTCCGCGTGGCTATTGTGATATTATTACACAACCGCTCATCCGCGACTTTGGTGCGCGGCTTCCGCGCTAGGCGGTTTCGATATCACGGGCTGCCTGGAGATTTAATTTTTTAACAGCTTCTTCACGCATTTTATATTTAAGAATTTTACCAGCAGCATTCATAGGGAAGGCATCGACAAAATCGACATAACGTGGGGTTTTATGCTTTGCCATATGAGACATAACAAAATCCTTTAATTCCTGTTCTGTCATTTGTTCGCCGTCTTTAAGTATAACACATGCCATAATCTCTTCGCCATATTGTTTATCTGGTACGCCGATAACCTGTACATCTGATACTTTTGGATTTGTATATATAAAATCTTCAATTTCTTTTGGATATATATTTTCACCGCCGCGTATTATCATATCTTTAATACGTCCAGTAATTTTATAATTTCCATTTTCATCTTTACGTGCAAGATCGCCTGTATGCAGCCAGCCATCTTCATCAATAGCTGCTTTTGTAGCTTCCGGCATTTTATAATATCCTTTCATGATATTATAACCTCTTGCAACAAATTCTCCGTCCACATTAACAGGTAATTCTTCATTTGTTTCCGGATCAACTATTTTACATTCAACACCAAACATAGCTCCGCCAACTGTATTAACTCTGTCTTCCAAAGAATCGGTAGTTTTACTCATGGTACATCCAGGGGAAGCTTCGGTCTGGCCGTATGTTATACAAATTTCAGTCATATGCATTTTGTCGATAACATCGCGCATTACTTTTACAGGACATGGGCTTCCTGCCATAATACCTGTACGCATATAACTAAAATCAGTTTTATCAAAATCCTCATGATTAAGCATTGCTATGAACATGGTAGGTACGCCATGGAATGCTGTAATTTTTTCTTTATTAATACATGCAAGGCCTTTTTTCGGTGAAAATGCCGGAATAGGCGACATGGTTGTGCCATGCGTCATAGCAGCTGTCATAGCAAGGACCATACCAAAACAATGGAACATAGGTACTTGTATCATAAGTCTGTCTGCTGTGGATAAATCCATACAGTCACCAATAGCTTTACCATTATTTACTACATTATAATGAGTAAGCATAACACCTTTTGGGAATCCTGTTGTACCAGAAGTGTACTGCATATTACATACGTCATGTTTATTTATTGAAGCTGCACGGCGGTATACTTCTTCAACCGGTACTTTATCTGCTAAATCTATAGCTTCATCCCAGGTATAACAGCCCTTTTGTTTAGAATCAACCGTTATAATATTGCGTAAAAACGGTAATCTCTTAAGATGCAATGGTTTGCCTTTTGGAGCTGTTTCAAGTTCAGGGCATAATTCTTTCATAATTGAGACATAATCGGAATCTTTATATCCGTCTATCATAACAAGCGTATGTGTATCCGATTGCCTTAAAAGATATTCAGCTTCATGTATTTTATAAGCTGTATTTACTGTTACTAATACAGCGCCGATTTTTGTAGTAGCCCAAAATGTGATATACCATTGCGGTACATTTGTTGCCCATATAGCAACATGATCGCCTGGTTTTACACCCATAGCAATAAGTGATCTTGCAAATGTATCTACATCATCTCTGAATTCAGAATATGTACGGGTATAATCAAGCGTAGTATATCTAAAAGCATATTGTTCCGGGAATTCTTCTACCATACGGTCAAGTACCTGCGGGAAGGTATAATCAATAAGCGTTTCTTTAGGCCATACATATTTGCCTGTACCGGCGTTATTATCATATAACCCCTGGTTTTTTATAGGCTTATCCATATATTGGCTCATAAAATGGGCATAATGTGGGAATACAATTCCCGGATCGCTTAAATCTGGAGCATAACGTTTTAACCATTCAAGCGATACATATCCTTCATAATTTATTGATTTAAATGCACGGATGATAGCGTCCATAGGAAGATCGCCTTCACCCATCATTTTATATATAACTTTGCCGTTTTTCATTATAGAATCTTTAATATGGGCATATTTTATATAAGCGCCGAGATTTTGTACAGTCTGTTCAGGGGATTCGCCTGCAAAACGGTACGGATGATGTATATCCCATAACGCGCCGATATTATCGCTTTCAATTTGATTTAATACGTCGCGAAGACGGGCTGTATCTGTATAAACGCCGTTTGTTTCTACAAGCAATGTTACATTTTTTTCTTCTGCATATGGAATAAGACGTTTTAATGCTTTAATAACAACATTATCATCCACTTCGCCTTGAGGTTCAGCTGTTAAATCGGCAAGTATACGGATATAAGGTGTGCCTAATTTATTTGCTAAATCTATATATTGAATAATTTCATTATGAGTTTCATCCGCTTTATCAGCAAATTTTAAAGCACAGCCGGTAGAT
Source organism: uncultured Clostridia bacterium (assembly GCA_944384895.1). Taxonomy (GTDB): domain Bacteria; phylum Bacillota; class Clostridia; order Oscillospirales; family Acutalibacteraceae; genus RGIG7067. The sequence goes on from CALWVB010000006.1 coordinate 21,999, forward strand.
AAACATGGTATTTCTATCCTGCCTTTTTTAAGCTGTTCTATAGTTGCAGGAAGATTTTCTTTTAAAAACGGTTTAGCTTTTACAGCAAATATATCATCGCCAAGGCCTCTTATTTCTATACCGTCAAAACCAAAATCTTTAGCCATTGAAAATATATCCGCCCAGTCAAAATCCGGACATCCCAATGTTGAAAAGGATAATTTCATATAAAAATTCCTCCATAAAAATTTATTATTTTAGTATAATAAAAAAACGCTAACCATCTCATAAGCATTAAACCAATGCAAGAGACGAAAGCGTTAAAAGCATTCCGCGGTACCACTCTTTTTGATATTTACAAAAAATATCCGCTCAAATTACAGCGTCAAAAAATATTAACACTGTTCCCTGATAACGGCGGGAATGCCCGTCCAGGCTTATTAAGCAATTTTTATTGATATTCATTTTAACAATAAATACTATACAAGCTTACATTTATAATTAAAAATAATATATCAATTAAATGCCGTTAGGCCGGATGCTCCGGGGTGAGTTCCAAAATGCTTCCTGTTCTGCCTTACACCAACCGGCAGATCTCTTAAAACAAGGTTTATGCGATTGTTTATCCCCATCACAGCATTTTTATAATATACAAATTAGATTTATGATATCACAACTTTTTATCATTGTAAAGACTTTAATATACAATTTGTGATAATATTTATAAATATATTTTTATATAAACAAATGTAATTTAAATAACACAGAACAAAAAATATTTAAAAACAAAGTATAAATAATATATAAGAGCAAAAAGCATCGCATAAAAAGGGGACGCCTGCGCAGCGCATCTAAAAGATGCGCTTTACGCAAAATAATTTCTTAAATATTCAGGCTGAGTTAAAAAGAGAAACAAATATTTCCTTAAACGCACATCATCTTTATTTAGCAAATTATTTTGCATTTGGCAACCATATTTCATATGGTTGCACGCAGGCGCCCCCTTTTTACGGTAACGTAACCAGAGATGTTTATATTACATATTTTTATTTGTATATCATTGTTTGATTTAGAGTAATATACTTTTGCAAAAATTTCAATCCCAGCTCAAAGAAATCGCCGTGCAGCTTACAGCTGCGCCAGAGCTAATAAAATTAGCTCTGGCCCGCCTTAAAAAGGCGGACGGCGATTTCTTATTGTTCGTTTAGTTTATCAAGTAATGTTTGAGCTGCAAGCATAACACCCATTTTACCGCTATGATAATTTAACCCTCCCTGCATCCATACAGCATATGGTTCGCGTAAAGGAGCGTCAGCTGATAATTCAATAGAAGCGCCTAAAGTAAACGCCCCGGCTGCCATTATAACCTTACTGTCATAGCCCGGCATATCCCATGGCTCCGGTACAACAAAAGAATCAACAGGAGCACCTTTTTGCATACCCTGGCAAAATGCTATTAAAGCTTTTGGTTCTCTTAGACATAATGCCTGTATGATATCCGCACGGTTTTCTAATGGTTCAGGCGTTACTTCATATCCTAACTGCTGCATAAGAGCTGAACAAAATACTGCTGTTTTAAGTGCCTCACCTGTTACATGCGGCGCATTAAATAACCCCATATATAATTCACGGTTATGTCCTAATGAACAGCCTATTTCCCGTCCTGTACCGGCAGTTGACATTCTATATGAACACAGCTCTATTAAATCAGCATTGCCTGCTATATATCCTCCGGTTGGAGCAATACCTCCGCCAGGATTTTTTATAAGCGAACCTGCTATTAAATCAGCGCCTATTTGAGTTGGTTCTTTTGTTTCAACAAATTCGCCGTAACAATTATCCACCATAACAATACAATTTGGATTAACTTTTTTTGCCCTATGTATTATCTGTTCTATATCGTTTATACTAAGCGACGGCCTTAATGTATATCCTCTTGAACGCTGTATATATACCATCCTTATATTTTTATCCGCAGCCTGTTTTTCTATTTCATCTAAATCCGGACGGCCATCTTTTAATTCAACCTGACGGTATCCTATCCCAAAATCTTTGAGCGAGCCTTTACCTTCTCCTCTTATTCCGATTACTTCTTCTAAGGTGTCATACGGCTTGCCGGTTACCGATAACATTATATCGCCTGGACGCAGTACTCCAAATAAAGCTACTGATAAAGTATGGGTACCGGACAAAAAGCTGTGTCTTATAAGAGCATCCTCAGCTCCCATAATATCAGCTAATACTTTATCCAACGTATCTCTGCCTCTGTCTCCATAACCATATCCAGTAGTAGCTGTAAAATGGCTTTCACTGACATTATTTTTTATAAATGCTGCTAAAACCTTTTGCTGGTTATATTCTGTTATTTCATTAATCCTATCAAATGCTGGTTTAATTAATTGTTCAGCTTTTTCTGATAAAGTTTTTATCCTATCCGAAATTTTAAAATAAGGGAATTGCATATTTCCTCCATATTATTTATGTAAATTTTTTATCAATATAAAATCCGGGATAAATTTAATTCTCCCCGGATTTTATTTAATATCACAGTTTTTAAGTTTAAAATATTGAGTCTATTCCTTTATTACACTGCTTTTCTCCATACTATCACTGATTGCTTTCTATTGTCACCGGTTACCCATTTTTATCAGCTGCCAGAAAAAACGCCTTTTAAAGTCAAGACGTTATGCCTATTCCTTTATTATGCTATTTTCTCTCTATACTATCACTGATTGCTTTCTATTGTCACCGGTATCCCCATTTTTATCAGTCGCCGGAAAAACGCCCTTTAAAGTCAAGTCGTTATGCCTATTTCTTTATTACTCTGCTTTTCTCCATACTATCACTGATTGCTTTCTATTGTCACCGGTATCCCCATTTTTTATCAGTCGCCGCAAAAATACCCTTTAAAGCCAAGACGTTAAGTCTATTTCTTTATTACACTGCTTTTCTCCATACTATCACTGATTGCTTTCTATTGTCGCCGGTATACTCATTTTTATCAACTGCCGGAAAAACACCCTTTAAAGCCAAGACGTTATGCCTATTCCTTTATTATACCGCTTTTCTTCATACTATCACTGATTGCTTTCTATTGTCACTGGTATCCCCATTTTTATCAACTGCCGGAAAAACGCCCTTTCAATAAACGGTTCCTTTATCATCCGGCTAAAATTTATTGTCATTACATTATTATAGCTTATTATCGTACATTTGTGGGCATTAAGCCGAGTGCCGCCTATAATAAAATCAAATCTATCAATATATGGCTTCATTTCTTGAGGAACATCAGTATTGCCTAAATTAGATATTGTAGAAGATGTACGGCTTTCGCCTACAAATTGATATACAGTATCCATAACAATATTTTTTATAAAAAGCGGTACCGGACGTATAAGCATCTTACGTTCATCTGAAACATTCTGTCCTATTGCAGCATTTATAAATTTTTCACCTAGTTTCAGCCTCATCTGATGATGAAGCTGTTCTATTATTTCTTCTAATGAAAAGTCTCCATACCGCGGATCTATACCTATATTAACATAATGCGCAAAATTTCTTAATGAATCGGATGGATAAAAATTACGCAGATTTACCGGTATACATAATTTTACAGGATAATTTTTATAATGCCGTTCAGCTTTTTGATAATCAATCATAGCTTTTATAAATATACCCGCTACAAATTCAGTAAGACTAGCTTTATATTTTTTAGCTTCCTGTAATATTCTGTCGGCACTTATTATTCCTGTTGTTATATTAAGATGGCCATCCGGTTCTTTTGTACCTTTTACCTGATATGCTTTATCTTCCCTACGTGTATCGGTTGCTTCAAACCGCGCGTATTTAGAATAAGCGTCCTCCATTTCAGTTTCGCTTGCCTGTTCGTTTATATCCAGTACGCCGTTCCCCGGAGTTATACTAATTCCATATTTTAATGTTAGATACCTGGCTGTAAGAGTTTTTAAAAATATCAGCGCTCCAGTACCATCGGTTAATACATGAAATACTTCCAATGCAATCCTTCGGTTAAAGCACCGTACTCTAAACAGGAAATTATTATCCTCTTTTTTATGAATTCTTTTACATGGGCTGGCTGCATCAGGCGTTACATGCGGCATTTTATCAATAGTATCAAGATAATACCAGAATACGCCTGTTTTCATTGTCATTTTAAAATGCGGAAATCTTGGTAAAGTATCCTGTAATGCCTTATCAAGCAGCTCCATATCAACAGGCTCATTTAATAATACCGATACTCTGAACATAGCCGCAAAATTAAGCCGTCTTATTGCCGGATATATTTTCGCCGCATTATCCAGCCTTATCCAGGTTAAATTGGAAGGTTTACTTTTTTCATTTTTTGCCATAATCTTATATCCCCTTCCTTTTAATAATAATTTAACTGGTCCTAAATTCAACTGTTCTTGCCTGAAAATTATACCATATTACTTTAATACCATAGCAAATTACGATATCTGCTATGGTATTTTAATTTATAATCCCCCTGAAAAGCCGGCTGCCTGTGTAACTGCCATATACAATAACGCCGTCATATCTTTAATCAATCCCAGAGATTATTTCATTTATATTTTTACTTTACTGCTTGTATTATAAATTTTTCTAAGATGATTTAAATTTCTCAAAACAAAAAATTAATAATAAATCTAATATAAAAAAGCAACAGATAATGTAAAAGTACCGTTTATGGGGGCGCCTGCGCAGCGCATCCTTTGGATGCGCTTTACGCAAAATAATTTCTTGAATATTCAGGCTGAGTTATAAAGAGAAACTAATATTTCCTAAAATCCTCAGTTTTTTTATTTAGCAAATTATTTTGCATTTAGCAGCCATATTTCATATGGCTGCGCGCAGGCGCCCCCCTTTTTTTTTACGGTAACGTAACCATGGATGTTTTCTTTAAATACAATATTGTATATTTTTACTTTCATTTTTATATATTGTTTAATTTAGGGCAATATGGCTTTTGTTATATAAACAAGTAAATCCATCAGCAATCTTTTGATATATTGTGCTTGATTGTTATAATCAAGGTTTTTCTTCTCGCCCCAATTCAGTTTGATGTTATTGATATTCTTAAAATATATCAATACAAATAGTATATATTTTCGATATTATAACAATTATAGCAATATTAATGAGCATCAAACCAGGTTTTCCCATATGAAACGTCTGTTTCCAGCGGTACTTTTAATTTTGCTGCTCTTGACATTTCTTCTTTTAATATCTCAGCTGCATATTTTACCTCATTATCCGGAGCTTCTATCAGCAATTCGTCATGTACCTGCAAAATAAGCCGTGATTTCATATTTTCCTGTTTAAGCCGGTTATAAACCCTAACCATAGCGATTTTTATGATATCAGCCGCCGTACCCTGTATAGGCATATTGCGGGCTACACGTTCTCCAAATGCTCTCATATTATGATTGGAGCTTTTTAATTCCGGCAAATAACGTCTGCGGCCGAATATTGTCTGGGCATAACCTAAATTTTTAGCCTGTTCAGTTATCTGCTCCATAAACAGTTTTACGCCTTTATAATGATTAAGATATCCGTTAATATATTGCGAAGCTTCATTTACCGTAACACCGATATCTTTTGATAAAGAAAACGCGCCTATTCCATATACAATACCAAAGTTTACAGCTTTAGCCCTGCTTCGCATTATTGGCGTTACAAATTCTTCCGGTATGTCAAATACCTGTGAAGCAGTTATTGTATGAATATCTTCATTTTTATTAAATGCTTCAATCATAGCAGTATCATTAGCCATATGAGCCAAAACCCTTAATTCAATCTGTGAATAATCAGCGTCCACAAGCTGATACCCGTCTTTTGCGCGGAAAAAGCGCCTGAATTCGCGGCCTGTCTCGGTTCTTATGGGGATATTCTGCAAATTCGGTTCAGTTGAACTTATTCTTCCTGTACGGGTTTCTGTCTGGTTAAATTTTGAATGTATTCTTCCATTCTCATCAGCTGCCGCTATAAGCCCGTCACAATAGGTGGAAACCATCTTAGTAAGCGTACGGTATTCCAATACTTTTTGCGGCACAGGATGTTCTTTTGCCAAAAATTCCATAACCTCAGCGCTTGTAGAATAACCTGTTTTAGTCTTTTTGCCGCCTTTTAATCCCAACCGGTTAAACAGCACTTCACCTAATTGTTTAGGAGAATTGATATTAAATTCACAGCCACACAGCTCATATATTTCCCTTTGCAGCTCCTGTGCCTGCAAAGATAATACATCGCCATATTCTTTTATAGCTTTAGTATCCACTTCAAAGCCGCATATTTCCATATCAGCCAATACGCGGCTTAATGGTATTTCCACCTGTTCAAATAGATCATGCTGGCCGTTTTTATCAAGTTCATTCATCATAACCGCACATAATCCCGGCATAACCGCTGCTGTTATTCCTATATCCGGCTGTAATATTTCTTTATCCTTTTTCTTTGTTTTGCTTTGTGTATCTTTACCTGATTGAGCGTTATTTTCATTCTGGCTTACATCTTTTGCATCATCTTTGCTCATATCCTGAGCATTATTATCTGTCTTTTCATCGTTTTTTTCTTTATCTATATGCCGTACTGATACGCCGTATTTCTGAGCTAACTGTAATATATCATAATGGGTAGCCGATGGATCAAGCAGATATCCTGCAAGGCTTATATCAAAAATTGGATTAATTATATCAAATCCATTTAATATTGCAAAAGCATAAAGCGGTTTTGACTGGTCGGCAAATAATTCTAATGAATCATCTTTTAATATTTCTATTAAAATATCCTGCCCATTATTTATTTTATAAACATTTTCTCCCGTACATACTGCAAAATTCACAAAATCACTACTGTCGCCAGTATATATATAAGCTTTGCCTTGATCTTTTATACTTTTTAAAATATCCTGAGGTAAAGCATCGTCTATGATATGAAAAAATGATTTTTGTATTCCCTCTTGATTATTTTCATCTATATCTAAATCAGCAGGCTGTAAATTCATTTTTTTCATTATGCTGAATAACTCTAATTTTGTCATAATTTTAGCAGCGTCTGGTGTAATCTCACCTATTTTATAATCATCTATATTTATATCAATAGGCGCGTCATGTGCAATTTCGCCTAATTTACGGCTTAAATAAGCCATATCCTTTCCATCAATCAATTTTTTTCTCATAGCCGGTTTTATATCAGGCGAATCAATATTTTCATAAACTCCATCCAATGATTCAAATTTTTGTATAAGGCTGCATGCTGTTTTTTGGCCTATCCCTGCAACGCCTGGGATACAATCGGATGTATCGCCCATAAGTGCTTTTATATCAATAAGCGCCGGTGGATTAGTGCCATAATCCTCTTTTATTTTATCTTTATCATATTTTATTGTCTGTGGCTGTGAAGCTTTTGTTGTAGCTAATAATACAGTTGTATTATCCCCTACAAGCTGCAAAGAATCACGGTCGCCGGTAGCGATTATACAGCTATTGCCGCTCTTTTCACAGTTATAGGATAATGTACCTAAAATATCATCCGCTTCCCAGCCTTCGCATTCAATTATTTTATAGCCTAAAGCCTGTAATAAATCCTTTAATACCGGCAGCTGCTGCGCTAATTCCTCAGGCATACCCTTGCGGTTGGATTTATACCCGTCAAACATTTTATGCCTAAATGTAGGCGCAGCCATATCAAAAGCAATTGCTATCCCTTCAGGCGATGTCTCTTCTTTTAATTTATTTAATATTGTGAGAAAACCATATATCGCATTTGTATAGAACCCTTCTTTATTGCTGAGAAGACGGATTCCATAGAACGCACGATTAAATATACTGTTGCCGTCAATAGCCAAAAGCTTCATAAATCTTCATTTCCTTTTATACAGTTGAATAAAATTTAATATTAAAACTTTAATTTATTATTTTACCGGTATATATTGTTTATTTTTATATATTTTATTAGATAAGAATGCTGAAACAATATATAAAATTATACTTGCAGCTAATACTAAATGAACATACATTTCACCTAAAAATAAAGTAGTAAAAAATTCTTTTATATCTTCCTGCCTACCATAAAACATACTTACCATAACAATAGCAACAGGCGGAATTATTGGTATCCATTTTATACTGTCACAGCCAAATTGATATATAGCCGGCATCATTATAGCTGAATATAATAATAATATAGACAATACTACTTCAAAGGATAGTATAATATCTTCTCTTGGTAAAAATACAGAAGGTATAAAATATGCCAATGCATATCCAATTATAACCATAAGTAAAGTAATTATAGCTACAGAAATATATTTTGCAATAATATAACTGCTTTTTGATGCTGGCAATAAAGCTGTAATATATCTATCATTTGATTGTTCTTCATATAACCTTAAATAATATATAAAAATATAAACTGCAATCATAACAGATAATAATATCATTTCCGCATTGCGCATAAATAATGCGAATGCAAATATAACGGCAGTTAATATAATATATTTTAACATTGATGCTTTTAAAATTATAAAATCACGTTTTATATAATTTAATATATCTCCCATATTTATTCATCCCCTCTTGATAAAAATACAACCGCATTACCGACTGTTGGTTTTTCATATTGTACTGAATTGCCATACATTTTTTCTATTTGATCACGGTTCTCAGCTAAAGCTTCAAACTGATTATCATTTATTCTCATGCCTCTGAACATATTATTGCTTCTGCCTTCAAACGCAGTTGTATCACCCCGTACAATAACACAGTTTTTCATATATTCTTCTTTATTTATAAAATCGGTTATTTCACCTTTTCTAAGTATAGCAAAATAATCTGCCCATTTATCAAGATCAGATGAACTTTTTGTAGTAAATATTATAGTAGTATCTTTATCCATATATTGTTTTACTATCTGCATAATACCATCGCTTACAATAGAATCGACTGAACTGCTTAAATCATCAATAATTATAAGACGCGGATGATGAGCTAAAGCTATAGCATATGCTAATTTTATTTTTACTGCTGCTGAACATAATTTTAATTTTGTTTTCATTTCCAACTTAAATTTTTGAGATAATGTTTCAAATAATTCTTTATCCCAATTTTTATAAAATGATCTGATAGATGCGACAATATCTTTTATTTTACTTTCAAGATTATAACCGCATTTATCCGGAATAAATCCGATTTGACCCTTTAATTCAGGATTATGATATAAATCTCCTGATAATACAGTAATCCGGCCCTTATCAGGTGTATCAATACCAGTTATCAGTTTAATTATAGTGGATTTACCTGTTTGTTTAATTCCATATATACCTGTTATTTTACCTTGTGGGATATTAAGTATATCAATATTCAGATTAAGTCTTCCTATAGTCTTTTTTACGCCTGTTAATTCAACAGCATTCATAAAATATTTCCTGCTTTCTTTTTAAGGTATTTATAAAAATTTTACGCGCCATATTTTATAAAGTCAAGTTTTTATGTACTTAATATTATTGAGAATTTATATTATTTATAAACATATTAATATATCATTTATATTTTGAGATATCTGCTAATCCTTGTATTTTATCTAATCATAAATTACAAAGTTTAATCAGGAAATGAAAGAAGTTAGAATTTGTGGCTTATTGGGATTATGATAGCGATTGCGATAATCGCTATCATTACAACTATTATTTCTCTAAGATAATCTAAATCACTCAATACAAAAATAAACAATAAAACTAAAATAAAAAAAGCAACAGATAATGTAAAAGTACCGCTTATAGGGGGCGCCTGCGCAGCGCATCTTTAGATGCGCTTTACGCAAAATAATTTCTTAAATATTTAGGCTGAGTTAATAAGGAAAACTAGTATTATCTTAAATACTCATCTTCTTTATTTAGCAAATTATTTTGCATTTGGCAACCATATTTCATATGGTTGCACGCAGGCGCCCCCCTTTTTGCGGTAACGTAACCTTATATGTTTTCTTTAATATTATACTGCATATTTTTACTTTAATCTTTATATTGTTTGATTTAGGGTAATATAGCTTTCTCCATTTGATACAGCAAAACATGAACAATTACATGCTGGCGGCATAGCATACATGCTAAATGGGACTTTTAGTCATTAGTGAATTATATCCAGGTTGGGGATTAATTTTATCATTTTCCCATTAAACGATTTTATAAGATTTTTTATCTTTAATAGCTTACATTTAGCTTGAACACTATAATCTGTGTCTTGTCATTAGTCTTTGTCAAGACTTTCTGTCTCTGCTAGCTCGCATTTTAGTTGAACGCTATATTCTGTGTCTAATCTTAGGCTCGTGTCAAGACTTCCTGTCTCTGCTAGCTCGCATTTTGGTTGAACGCTATAATCTGTGTCTTGTCATTAGTTTTTGTCAAGACTTTCTGTCTCTATCAGCTCGCATTTTGGTTGAAAACTATAAACTGCGTCTTGTCATTAGTTTTCGTCAAGACTTCCTGTCTCTATCAGCTCGCATTTTGGTTGAAAACTATAAACTGCGTCTAATCATAGGTTTTCATCAAGACTTTTAAAACCCATCGAGATGGGAACGCTGCATAGCACCCATAATCTTTTTGCGTAGTTTAGGATGTTGTTTTTCCAGCTGCAAAATGAGATTCTTATAATGGTTTCTTGCTGTATCGCCGTCTACAGGGCAATTACTTTTTACTGTTGAAATATTATTGCGTCTTACAGCACCTTTTATATCCCGTTCTTCAACAAATATCATAGGCCGTATAAGCCAAAGCTGTTTTTTGGATAAATATGTTACAGGAGAAAAACAGCCGATATGTCCGCCTTCAAACAAATTCATAAAAAATGTTTGTACTGCATCGTCAAAATGATGACCTAATGCTATACGGTTACAGCTTTGTTCATTACATATATTATGTAATATACCGCGTCTCATACGTGCGCATAAAGAGCAGGGATTACCTTCTTTTCTTTGATCAAATATAATTTCAGCTAAATGCGTGCGTTTTATTATATATGGTACATTAAGTTTATTGCATAATTCCTCACATTGTGAATAATCGCCTTTTATTCCATTAAACTGCGGATCCACAGTTATTGCTGTTAATTTAAACGGTATATCCAAATAATTTCTAAGATGAGCTAATGCAATAAGCAATACCATAGAATCTTTGCCCCCGGAAAGGCCTACTCCTATATTATCATTAGGCATTATCATACTATATTTTATAATAGCACTGCGCATTTTACCTTCTATTTCCTGCATAACTTATTGCACCTCATTTCTTATAAGTATAAATTTTATCCATATTAGTATATTTTGAATATTATACAAATGCAATATAAATAATGTCAAAAAATTGTATTATATAATTTATATCACTAAAAGCAGCATATGGAAAAGAACAACTCATTAAAGGGGCGCCTGCGCAGCGCATCTTTTAGATGCGCTAAAAGCAAAATAATTGCTGATAATTTAGAGCTTAAGCGAAAATATAATAAATAAGTATTGTCTTAATAACAATATCTTAATTTAAGAAAAATTATTTTGCGTACAGCCGCCATATAAAATATGGCGGCACGCAGGCGCCCCCACACTTTAGGTTTCATTATCTATAAAATACTTTAATAATAAATAAGATTTATTATAATCGTATATTATTAGCTAATTTTTAATAAATATTAATATAAAATATTTTATATTTAAATACGGTTAATAGCACATACAACACCATTTGGAGTTATATCAATAAAACCATAGCTTTTTTGACCATCTCTTGGTCTTTTAATACTGCCCGGATTCATTATATATATACCATCTCTATATTCTACATTTGCTATATGAGTATGGCCATAAATAGCAATTTTAGCATTATATTTAACAGCTGCTTTATATAAAGGTTCAGTAGAAAAATAAACTCCCATAGTATGTCCATGTGCTATAAAAATTCTTGTTTTATCTATTTGAGTTAACAATTCATAAGGATAATTACTGCCCCAATCATTATTACCGCTTACCATTATAAATTTTTTATTAGGATATAAATAGCTCAAATCTTCAAATTGTTCTATACCATCACCTGCATGTATTATGTATTTTGCATCTTTATGACGGTCTATAACATACTGCATATTATTAACATCACCATGTGAATCTGATAAAACTAATATACGCAAATTAATTCTCACATCATTTCTTAATTTATATTTTTATATTCATCTTAATGTTAGCTATTATTTCTCCGTGTCATATTGGACACATCTGCGTAATATATATTAATAACACTCATTGGAGGTGAATTAAAAAATGTCACAAATACCAAATACACCAGATGGAATAAATGATATATTAAATAAAAACAATGCTAATTCAGAACAAGCAAAAGCTAAAGTACAAAATATGTTAAATAAAATGGATCCTGAACAAAGGCAAAAAATAGATAATATCTTAAAAGATAAAGAAAAAACCCGTCAGATATTATCAACGCCGCAAGCTCAGGAATTATTACGCAAATTAACAAATATGGGTAAATAAATTTATTAAATATTTTTAAAGAATCATAATGCTAAATTTATTATAAAATAATGTAATTTTATAATATTATGCAATAGATAAACGGGGGTGTCAATAGCATGGATGATATATCAAATAAATTAAATGATATCCTATCAAATCCTGAAGCAATGGAAACTGTAAAATCTATCGCTAAAATGTTATCAGATGAAGGTATTAATCCTGGGGCTATGGGAAATTTAACTGATAATGCACCTGTTTCTAATAATAACAATAATGATAATACAAATAATACAGTAAATAATCAAAATAATATGAATAATGAAGCTCTTATGCAAATGATGACTAAAGTAGCTCCTATGCTTAATATGATGAATCAAAATGATGATCGTACTCAATTACTTCATGCATTGCGTCCTCATTTAAGTCCAGACAGAAGAAATAAACTTGATGAAGCTGAACGTTTGATTAGATTGCTTTCCATTCTTCCTAATATGGGTAATAATAACCACCCAAATAACTAACTTTTTATTAAATAGGCCCCTTGGGCAATGGAGATTTTTTCTAAAATCTCCATTTATATGCCCGTTAAACAGGACATTTAGGTAAAAAAGAAAATATAAAATTTTCTTTTTTACCTCCCAAGGGGCCGTATGTTTACCGCAAAATTTATTTTTATGCTGTTTATGTGACTTAAATGGAGTGTGACTAAAGCTTATGAATAAAGATGAATTTATCCGTATGCAGCAAGCTGCTACAAACCGTGTACGAGAAATGCAAAAAAAAGCTATGCAAAATAATGAAAAACATGATAAAAATACTAACACACAAAAAGATATTCAAAATAATAAAAAAGCAACTAAATCAGCATGGAGCGATGGTTCTTCTATTACATATACTGATAATACCAATAATACAAAATATCCTGTTATGCCTGATTTTGTAACACCTATCAGTGAAACAAGATATAAAAATGATGCTGTTAAATCTACTAAATCATCAAATAATAAAACTGACAATACAAAATACATATCAACATCCAATTCATCTTATGGCTCAGTATTTGATTCACCTATTACATTAAATAATACGGCATTATCTACTAAAAAAGACCAGACTGTATGCTGTAAATGCCCGGCTAATAGGGGATTGTTTTCTAATTTATCCGGTCAAAACGACCGTTTATTATTGCTTGGGATTATTATTTTGCTTATGGGTGATAATGTTGATGAACTATTAATACTTGCATTAATTTATGTAATGCTGTAAATTATCATATTAACAGCATAATATATAGTGGCGTTAAAAAGATAATCTTTATATAGCCAAAATACGTAAAAGTACCGCTGATAAGGGGGCGCCTGCGCAGCGCATCCTTTGGATGCGCTAAAAGCAAAATAATTGCTGATATTTTAGAGCTAGGGAAAATATAATATTAAATATTGTCTTAATAACAGTATCTTAATTTAAGGAAAATTATTTTGCGTACAGCCGCCATATTTTATATGGCGGCACGCAGGCGCCCCCCTCTTTAGGTTACATTATCTAGGAAATATTTTTAATAATAAGATCTATTATAATCGTTTGTTATTAGTTAATTTGTAATTTAGATTAATATTAAATATACAATAACTCTATTTTTATTCCCTCCTATTAATTTTCAAACAAACCGCTCCTTAAGTACACAAATATTATTAAAGAAAGGATACAGCCTGTATAAATTTATACAGGCTGTATCCTTTTGTAGTTTTATAAGGCTTTTTTAAACACTATCAATTATTTAATAATGCTGACTTTAAACGACTGATCAGCAGTAAGCCACTGTCCATCATTTCCAGCATACTGAACACCAAATGTCCTTATGCCGGATGTACCTACACTTATTACATATGTCCAGGTTACTGTATCTCCCTCAACTTCTTTGCTGATAAGTGTCTTGCCTATGTCTTTGCCATATTCATTTACTATGGATAATTCATTTACACCTTTATTTGTTGTTATTTCTACTTCAAATAATGTATTTACTTTGAATACTTTGCCCTGTGTTGCTACTGATACTACTTCTGG
>CALWVB010000007.1 GCA_944384895.1 uncultured Clostridia bacterium
TAAGCTAGCCGCCCGATGGGGACAAAATATACTAAAGTTTTGTCCGCGTGGGAATAGGATATTATCTTAACAATAACCGCCCCGCGACTGTGCACCGGAGCTTCTCCGGTGGGCAAGACCCACAGCAGAACGAGGTGTGAAGTTAGGCGATAATAATAACCCCATCACCCGATTGGAACAAAATATGCTAAGGTAATGTCCGCGTGGGGATAGAAAATTATTTAGCAATGATCACCCCGCGGCATTGGAGCGGCACTATGCCGCCGCGGGGGAATAGGATATTATCTTAACAATAACCGCCCCGCGGCATTGGAGCGGCACTATGCCGCCGCGGGGAACTAAGATATTATTTAACAATAATCACCCCGCGTATTTGCTCCGGCACTTTGCCGGCGTGACTTTGCCCCGGAGCTTCTCCGGCGCTTCGACACTTAAATATCCAGTTCGCCTGCATATTGTGCGTTTTGTTCAATGAACTCACGTCTTGGTTCAACCTTATCCCCCATCAGGATACTAAAAGCTTTATCTGCTGCTGCAGCATCTTCCATATCAACACGAAGGATTATACGATGTTCTGGATTCATAGTAGTTTCCCATAAATCCTCTGAATTCATTTCACCTAAACCTTTAAAACGCTTTACTGTAGCTTCTCCATCTATTGACGCTGTTAATGCATCGCGTTCTTCTTCATTATAAGCATAACCTATTGTTTTTTTACCCTTTTTTACTTCATATAAAGGAGGCTGTGCAAGATATATATGTCCTTCTTCAATTAGAGGACGCATAAACCTAAAGAAAAATGTTAAAAGTAATGTCCTAATATGAGAACCGTCTACATCAGCATCAGCCATAATTATAGTTTTACCATAACGTAATTTTGTTATATCAAAATCTTCTCCTATACCTGTACCTAAAGCCATTACAACCGGCATAAGCTTTTCATTGCCGTATATTTTATCAAGTCTGGCTTTTTCTACGTTTAACATTTTACCCCATAACGGCAAAATAGCCTGAAAACGCCTGTCACGTCCGGAACAGGCTGAACCGCCCGCAGAATCACCCTCAACGATAAATACTTCGGTTAACTCCGCATCTTTAGACTGAC
This sequence comes from uncultured Clostridia bacterium, assembly GCA_944384895.1. GTDB lineage: Bacteria > Bacillota > Clostridia > Oscillospirales > Acutalibacteraceae > RGIG7067. The sequence continues at coordinate 1,106 of CALWVB010000007.1, forward strand.
AGTCGCTCAGCTTACCAGGTAATCCTGCGCCGCCCATAGCTGTTTTACGCCGTACTAATTCCTTGGCGCGTCTTGCAGCTTCCCTAGCCGCTGCAGCCTGTGTAGCTTTATCAAATATTTCACGGGCTACTGATGGATTTTCTTCAAAATATTCCATTAATTTTGTATATACAAGATTATCTACCATAGAGCGCATTTCAACCGAACCCAATTTAGCCTTTGTCTGGCCTTCAAATTGAGCTTCTTTTAATTTTACGCTTATTATAGCTGTTAACCCTTCCCGGACATCGTCGCCTGATAATTTCTCATCTTCTTTTAATAATTTAAATTTATGCCCATAATCATTGAATACCCTTGTAAGAGCGGTTTTAAAACCGGTTTCATGAGTACCGCCGTCCACTGTATGAATATTATTTGCAAACGACATAATAAGATTGGAATAATCCAAATTATACTGCATAGCAACTTCAGCAGTAGAATCTCCGCTTGCTGCTGATAAATATATTACATCGTTATTTATTACTTCACTTCCGCGTTCTTTATTAAGAAATTCTACATAGCTTTTTATACCGCCTTCATAACACATTGTAACGGTTTTATAATCATCTGTACGTTTATCCGTTAAAATAATATTAGCTCCAGCGTTTAAAAATGCCTGTTCACGCAGACGGGTTAATAATGTATCATAATTATATACCGTAGTTTCAGTAAATATTTCAGGATCAGCTTTAAATGTTACAGTAGAACCGGTTTTATCAGTATCCCCTGCAATAGTAAGATCAGTGACAATATTCCCGCGTTCAAAACGCTGTTTATATATATGCTGCCCGTCTTTTACTTCAACTTCCAGCCATTCTGACAGAGCGTTAACAACCGATGCGCCAACGCCATGCAAACCGCCTGATACTTTATATCCGCTGCCGCCGAATTTACCGCCTGCATGTAATACGGTAAATACAACAGTAACCGCAGGGATACCCATTTTCGGCTGGATCCCTACAGGGATACCGCGGCCGTCGTCCGATACGCGGATAATATCGCCCGGCAATATATCTACTTCAATATTATCACAGTAGCCTGCTAATGCTTCGTCTATTGAATTGTCTACAATTTCATATACAAGATGATGAAGGCCTTTTTCGCCGGTTGATCCTATATACATACCAGGGCGTTTGCGTACGGCTTCAAGCCCTTCCAATACCTGTATTTGATTGCCGTCATATGCCGGTTGGTTAAGCCTATCTTCAGGATTTAACAAAAAAATAACCCCCATATTTATTGAAATATTATAATTAATGATTATTAAGTATAAAATAATAATCCGGCTTTAAAATTAAAATGATTAATACTATTTTTATAAAGAGATTTATAAAGAAAGCTCTTTTATAAAATTTGTACGTTTTAATAATGTTGCCGGTGAAATTTGACTGATATATACTTTATGGCGCATATCATATTTAGATTTACATATTACAAAGGATTTAGGCAGTTCATCCGATACGTTTATAACAACGCCGTCTTTTTCGCATTTTGTTAAAAAATCACGTGTTTTTTTGGATGTAGTAGTTATATCCAAATCAAATATACCGATGATATCAGAAGTACGGACAACGATATCCTGCCCCAGATGCAAATACATAAGATTTTTTACCTTTCTAAATATGACTTATATATAAATTTATATTATAAATATTAAAAAATTAAGCTATACATCTATATTTATTATACCCAAATTATTATATCATAAATCACTCAAAAACACCAGTAAATTCCCGCAATTTTTATACATTTACATATTAAAAATCTCACAAATTTTTTTCGAATTATACTGGATATTTTTCCATATTTTAAACGTTTAAGCTATGCTTATAACAGTGCAAGTAAAATATATGTTAAAGATTAGCCATATACTGCAAAGGCACAGTATGTATTAGATTTAATGGTATATAGAAAAAGTTATATTGCCTTAAAATATACAATGACCAAATATAAAAGTAAAAATATGTAATATTAATTATAGAATAATATTCCCGGCTGCGTTACCATGTTCCCATAAAAGGGGGGCGCCCGCGGGCAGCCATATTGCGCAACAATGCGCAGCTGAAAGTTTCAATTTGAACATAAGTTAAAGCAGTACAATTGCGGCTGTATGTTTTATGCAATATGGCTGCCGGATGCAAAATAATGAGTTATATTAATATGTTGCTGTTAAGACAATACTATTAGCCTCATATTTCATCCCAGCCGCTTTATCAGCAATTATTTTGCATAAAGCGCATCTTTTAAGATGCGCTGCGCGGGCGCCCCCTTGGCCCGTCGCTATCCCGTATCCTGTTTTATAATATTGATTACGTTATCCTAACCTTTTTATGCAATTTAAATTTTTTATAAAATATTTTTATAAAATAACACAGCAGCAAAATATAATGCTTTTATGTCTTTTACATATCATTACATTTTACGAATATTTATGGCAAAATTACAAATAATGCATATATAAATAAGTAAATTTCATAATAGAAATCGGAGGAAGTTATATATGCTGCTCGAATGCATAAAAGCCTTTGTTGTAGGCGGCCTTATATGCGTTGTTGGCCAGATTCTTATAGATAAAACCAAACTTACACCGGCCCGTATCCTGGTATTATTTGTAACTTTAGGCGTAGTTTTAACTGCTGTCGGATTATATAAGCCTTTAGTAGAATTTGCCGGAGCCGGCGCTACCGTACCGTTAACAGGCTTTGGTTATACTTTAGCTACAGGCGTACAGGAAGCCGTACGTGAAGATGGTCTTTTAGGCGCGTTAACCGGCGGTTCTATTGCTGCTGCAGCCGGTATTTCTGCTGCAATATTCTTTGGTTATATCTTTGCGCTTATATTTAAACCTCATGATAAATAACAGGAAAAATTTACAATATACACTATTGATTTAATAATCAGCTTATTGTACACTATATTTGTAAACAAATATAACAAATATAAAGGGAGGTTTTTTATTATGAGTAATATTGACCAGCAGGCTTTATTTCAATTATCTTATGGTATGTATATAATCACAGCTATGGATAATAAACGTCCGGTTGGATGTATTGTTAATGTATGTTCACAGGTAACGGCTGAACCGGTAGTCTTAACGGTATGTGTAAGCCGGGATAATTATACGAATAAATGTATTAAACAGACGGGTAAAACAGCTATATGTATATTAACAGAGGATGCGGATTCAAAATTAATAGGCACATTTGGATATAAATCCTCAAAGGATATTGAAAAATTTGAAAATATAGAATATACAATGGAAAATGATTCGCCTGTATTAACAGGAGATGGGATATGCGGATATGTTACAGGTACGGTAATTGATACGGTTGAAGTAGAAACACATACTTTATTTATTGTAAAAGTAGACAGCGCAGTAAAATTAAATGATAATACGCCGATGACATATGGATATTACAGGCAAGTAAAGAGGGGTAAAAGCCCGAAAAATGCACCGACTTATGTTGCCCCGCAGGTAAAGCAAGAGACTCAGCCAAAAGGGATAACCTATGTATGCACAGTATGCGGGCATGAAGTGACAGTGGACGGCGAATTACCGGATGATTTTACATGTCCGGTATGCGGAGTAGGCAAAGAATTCTTTAAAAGAAAAGATTAATAAAGAGATATAGTGATTATTAATCACAAAAGAGCAGGGTTATTAAAGTAACCCTGCTCTTTATATAGTTGAATTATTATAAATCAGAAGGTAACGATAAAAAATAAAATAATAGCTGTCCGTAAGAAGTGTCAATTTCTTGACACTTTTTTTATTTTTTGTATTTTTAAAACACACTGGTACCGTAACAGAAAAGGGGGGCGCCCGCGGAGCGTATTTCATACGCTCCCAGAAAACGTTTTATTTCTAATATGATAAAGTATCTATCTTAGCGAAAACGTTTGCTGGGGCGGCTATAGCCGCCCGCGGGCGCCCCCCACATAGCTGCCTAAATATCCAATGTTTATACAACAGAACAGCTTTATATAAAAAAAAGACTGGATATCTATACTAGATATCCAGTCTTTTTATGTCACTCCCCATAACTCTAATCAAAAATTGGCATGTATGGGGATTATATCCCCTTAATATACAAGATTATAACACCCATAATAAGGTTATGTTAAGGCGGGGGGGAAAATAATCATATGATAAAGTTTGATAGATTGTGGAAAACTATGAAAGATAGAGACATTTCCACATATCGGCTAAGAGCCAATGAAATTTTTGACGGTCTTCATATAAATGTGCAAAACCGGACGCCATAAAAAATGAACGTCCGGTTTTGCTAAGGTGAACATTTGTACGATTCTACGGCTATTATTATAAGCCATATTTTGCTAAAAATCAAGCTTTTTTTACAAAAAAATTTTATTTTTTCTAAATTTCTATTTTTTCTTTTATATTTCTGTAAAACGTTTGTCATGCATACACTTTGTGATATTTATTGCATAATATTACTAGAATTATTTATTTCATGTGGTGGTTTAATGGCTAAATTTGAAATACCCTCAATACCTCCCACAACCAGTAAAAGTATACGGTTTCCTAATGATATTATTGAAGAAGTTGAAGAAGTTATAAAAGGTAAAGATTGTACTTTTTCTGCGTTTGTAATTGAGGCTGTAAAAGTTGCTTTAGAAAATTTATCTTGTGAAATTGAGATTATTCCTGAAGATGAATAAAACATATTCATTTTTGCGTATCACTTCTGTCGTGTAGATTTTGTCTTTTTCATAAAATTCCCAAACCCTCTATTAAAGTTATACTTTCTTATTCATTTATATGTCTTTATAATTGGTAAATCTACACGACTTAGTTTTCACATATCACGCCAGGGTATACCGGCATAGGATATTTTTTATAAAATTATTTTTATAAAGGATATCCTAATGTCGGTATACTCTGTTTTAAGGATATACAATCTGGTTAAAGGTATTGAAGGTAAAATTATTTTACAATTAAATAAATAAAAAAGCTGAGTTTGGATATAAAATTATCCAAGCTCAGCTTAATGAAGCTTATTTTTGGGAAAGGTAAAAACCGCGGGAATAATAGGCTTATAATAATATTTAGTTAAAATCGCGGCTTTGCCCCAGGTGTAACCTGGCGCGGCTTTGGTCCAGGTGTAACCTGGCGTGACTTTGGTCCAGGCCTTGCCTGGCGCGGCTTTGGTCCAGGCCTTGCCTGGGCTGAGTTTGGATATAAAATTATCCAAGCTCAGCTTAATAAAGCTTATTTTTGGGAAAGGTAAAAACCGCGGGAATAATAGGTTTATAATAATATTTAGTTAAAATCGTGTCCTTGGTCCAGGCCTTGCCTGGGCTGAGTTTGGATATAAAATTATCCAAGCTCAGCTTAATAAAGCTTATTTTGGGAAAGGTAAAAACCGCGGGAATAATAGGTTTATAATAATATTTAGTTAAAACCGCGGCTTTGCTCCAGGTCTCACCTGGCCTGGAAGGTGGCTTTTACATATCCGCCATTATTTTCATTATTTTTAAATATTAATGTTCCATGATGTATTTCACATAAAATTTTGCAAATATTTAAACCTAAACCAAAATGAATATCATCAGAAGTATTTTTACCACGATAATATGGATTAGCTGCTTTTTCTAAATCATCTTGTGAAAAACCCGGTCCATCATCTGATACTGATATGGAAAATATATTATTAAAACTTTCAAATATTAAGTCAATATTTGTTTTTGCATATCGTATGGCATTGGATATCAAATTTTCAAATACTTGTATAACTATTTCTTTATCTATACAAATATTTGGCATTAATATTTTATATAAACAATGAATTTGTATATTTTTTTCATTAGCTAATATACGTGCGGATTGTTCTAATTCATCAATAAGAGTTTTTATATAAATATTTTGAGGATTAATCTCTATATCTTCCAATTTTTGTAAAGTATTCATGCTAATTACATAATTTTCCAGACGTGTAATATGTCCGGACATAGTATTGACAGTGGACATAACCTTATCTTTTGGGATTTTATCCTGTGGAAGATATTGCGATAATAAATCAGTATAACCTCTTAATACAGTTAAAGGAGTACGTAAATCATGTGCAAATGCAGCATTAAGACGTTTGCGTTCTTCCATAGAACGCCACATACGGCTGTTATTTTCACTTAATGATATTCTCATTTTTTCAAATGATGAACATAATTGTCCCATTTCATCTTTACTGTCATATTGTATTTTAAAATCAAGATTATTATTAGCTATTTTTTTTGATGCGCCATTTAATATATCAATAGGTTTTTTTAATTTATTTTTATAAAATAATAAAGCTGCTGCTATAATACAAGCAATAAATATAACAGGTACGCTCCAAATGGCTATAGAGCTGTAAAAATCCATTAATGATCTATCACTGGCGGAATATTCTGAATATGGAACATAATTGCTGTAATATCCATCCTCAGATCCAATTTGATATTGAAAATATATATCCATACGCAGATTTGCAAAAAAACTTACTGATATAACGCTTAATATTAATGCTAATATTAAAAATACAAGCATATATAACATAAAAGATTGTTTTATAGATAAATTATAAAGAAATTTATCTATACGTTTTTTTATATTGCCAAATCTCCATAAAATCCTTTTGAAAAAATTTTTCGGCCGCTCAGGATTATTTTTCTTTTGTAATTTTTTAGCTTTTTTATCAGTTTTAGACGGATCATATATAACGCCAGCTGCTTGCCAAAATTTTATACTGTCTTCAGGTTGTACACTGAATATATTGCTTGTGTTATTTTGTTTATCTTCTGTAAAATCATTCTGGTCATTGTATTCATTATTATTTTGTTTATCAATATTTTCTATATTAACAGGATTATTTGTATTAGTTTTATTATAATGTATATCATTATTTATACGATTAGCATTATATACTGAAGCTAAATCAATATTATCCTGTTGTTTTTTTATAAAAGGTTTCCATAATGAACTATCGCCATCACCAAAACCATTTTGTTTATGCCAATTATTTTTAAAATATAATAAAAAATTTTTTATTTTACCCATTTATAACCAACGCCCCAAACCGTTTCTATATGAGGTTTTATACCGGCGGCTGAAAATTTTGATCTTATTCTTCTTATATGTTCAGCTATAACAGCGCTATCCCCTTCACTGTCATATCCCCATAATTTTTCATATATACGTTCTTTATCAAATACTTGTCCTGTATTCATTGATAAAAATTCAATAATATCAAATTCTTTTTTTGCTAATTGTATTTGTTGTCCTTTATAACATACAGTTCTCGCTGAATAATCAATTACAAGATCATCTTCAAATTTTGCCCTGCTGTTATTTTGTCTTCTTTGTTCACGTCTTAAATGTGCTGATACTCTTGCACCTAATTCATCAATACTAAATGGTTTTACAATGTAATCATCTCCGCCAACAGCAAAACCATTAATTTTATCAGTATCTTCAACCTTAGCTGTTAAAAATAATATTGGACATGATACAAAATCACGTATCCTTTTACATACTGATAATCCATCTATATCCGGCATATTTATATCCAGTAAAATTATATCTGGTTGTAGTTCGGCTTTTTTTAATGCCTCTTTACCATTACATGCTGTCATTACATTGTATCCATTTATTTCAAAATAATCCCTCAGAAGATTTACTATATCCGGTTCATCGTCTACTATTAATATTTTATTAGACATTTTATGGCCTAACCTCCTTTTGGATTTTATAATATATCAAATAATTCAACATTTTATCAACCGGCGAAGCGCCGGAGCAAAGACACGGATGAGTGATTGTGTAATAATACCACATAACCACGCGGAAAGTACATGGATAGGTAAAGTACTAAAAACAACCGGCGGGTGAGACCCGCAGCAAAACGAGATGTGTAGCCATGCGAGAATAATAATCCAAGTTCCCGGTAGGGACAAAATATGCTAAGATTATGTCCGCGTGGGGATAGGTTAGTATTTAGTAATAACTTAAAGTTTTCGCCCGCCTTTTTCAAAAGGCGGTGGGGTAACGGGGCAAAGCCCCGTTTCGCCCTTCGCAAAGGGCGAAATCCTAATGGAAATAAAGCGCAGGAGGGGTGAAAAACCTCTAAGAGGTTTTTCAATGGGGAACCCTCGCCGGGGGTTCCCCATCACCCGGCGGGTGAGACCCGCGGCAAAACGAGATGTGCAGTCAGGCGAGGATAACAACTCCATCACCCGGTAGGGACAAAATATGCTAAGGTAATGTCCGCGGGGAAATAGGATATTATTTAACAATAGCTACCCCGCGACTTTGCCGGCGGGTAAGACCCGCAACAAAACGAGATGTGCAGTCAGGTGAGGATAACAACTCCATCACCCGGTAGGGACAAAATATATTAAAGTTATGTCCACGTGGGGATAGAAAAAATATTTAACAATAGCTATCCCGTGACTTTGCCGTGGCGCTTCGCCACCGTGACTTTGCAGCGGCACTATGCCGCACACATGGGAATCATATTTCATTTGCCTTATAGGTAATAAGTTGATATTTTAAGTATTTTATTTGATGTATCTAAATAATATTATATCATATATTATTTAATTAATAACAGGACATATTATGTCCTGTTATTTTTATATTTATCAAAAAATAAAATCATGTTTATATGACCTTTCCTTCTAGTCAAGTGTATGATTGGGATATGTATAACATTAAAAAAGATATACTTAAAAAAACAGAAAAGTATCCGTGATAAGAAAGGGGGGCGCCTGCGCAGCGCATCTTTTAAGATGCGCTTAGAATGCAAAATAATAGCTGATAAAGCGAATATGGTAAAAATATATAACTTAAGCTGTTGTCTTAATAACAATAGCTTTATATTACAAATTATTTTGCATAAAGCCGCCATATGCAATATGGCGGCACGCAGGCGCCCCCCCTTTTAAGGTAACGTAACCGAAGATGTTTTAATTATAAATATATTTACTCTTATCTCCTTATTATTAAATATTGTATAAATTAAATTAATATAGATTATATGATATTTTGTTATAAATTCAGTTATTATAACTAATAGTATTTACATATAGACGATTTTTAAATACATAATTAAATAATACGTGCTATAATATATATACTTATGTATTATAAGATAGGTATCATATTACTATTTGTATATATTAATAAGTTTATTATAAAATTAAAGGAAGGAGGGTTATATGAAAAGGACATCTTTTGAAAAAAGAACATGGAATATAAAAGCAGCTATATTTGATTTGGATGGTACTATACTTGATTCATCTCATATATGGTTTAAAATTGATGCAGAAATGTTATTATCAAGAAATATACCTCTTGAACCTGATTATATTGATACTGTATTACCTATGGATTTTAGACAGGCTGCTGAATATACAATAAAAAGATTTAATCTTAAAGAAAGTGTAGAAGATATATTAAATGAATGCAATCAAACAGCAATAGAAGAATATGCACATAATGTAAAATTAAAGCCTTATGCTAAAGAATTTATTGAATATTTATATAAACGTAATATGAAATTATCTATTGTAACATTTTTACCAGATGAATTATCTATACCTGCACTTAAAAATAATGATATATATCAATATTTTTTTAAAATATACAGTGCTAATAATATTCCTAATGGCAAAGAATCTCCTGAAATATATTTAAAAGCAGCTGAAGAAATGAATATTAATCCTAGAAACTGTGTTTTATTTGATGATGTTTCAACTGGAATAAAAGGAGGACTGGCGGCTGGTATGTATCCGGTTGGAGTGTATGATAAAGGCTCGCCTAAAGAAAAACAAAAAATTATTGAAATGGGTATACCATTTATAAATGGATTTGATGATTTATCACAATTATTTATGTGGTAAGATTTTATATTTTAATATACAATGCGTAATATTTAGAAAAATATTAAAGGGTGGTATAATTGCAGAGATGCATAATAATAGTAGCTTATAATGAAGGCAGTATAAAAAAAGCAATAGAAATAAATAAAGATGATTATATTATTTGTGCTGATGGAGGATACTCTTTGGCATATAAAGAAGGTATAATACCAGATGTAGTGATAGGTGATTTTGATTCAGATAAATCCAATATAAATTTTAATGGGGAAATAATCAGTTATCCATCTGAAAAAGATGATACTGATAGTATGCTGTGTATAAAATATGCTCTGGAAAAAGGATTTACTAATATTATTATCATTGGCGGGATAGGCGGAAGATTAGATCATACTATAGCGAATATACAATCTTTGGCATATGCTTTTGAAAAAGGCGCTGATATAAAAATGATTGATGAAAATAATATTGTTTTTATAATGGAAAATGATTGTATTGAAATAGAAAAACGTGAAGGCTGGAAAATGTCTATATTTGCATTAAGGCCAAAATGTAATGGCGTATCACTATATAATGTAAAATATCCGCTTGATAATGTTATATTAACCGATTCATTTCCATTAGGCATAAGCAATGAATTTAAACAAGGTAATGCAAAAGTGGAATGTACTGATGGACGATTGTTAATAATGATTACAAAAGGTGAATAAAATACTTTATATGTAAATTAGAGGATATATTTACCATTATTTTTTAGAATATAGACATAAATTGATATAGAATTTGTAAAAATGATAGTAATTTTTTACAAAATTTTATTGACATGGGTATTATTATACTTTATCATATTGTTTAGTGAAGATAATTTAACTTATGCAATACAATAATAATTATATAAACATAAATAATACAAAAAGACAGAAAACGGAAATGATACAATAAAAGGGGGGCGCCTGCGTAGCGCATCTTTTAAGATGCGCTTGGGATGCAAAATAATAGCTGATAAAGCGAATTTGGTAAAATATAAAACCTAAGCTGTTGTCTTAATAACAATAGCTTTATAATAACAAATTATTTTGCATAACGCCGCCATATTGGAGAAGATATAGATAAAAATTATTTTGTTTTATTCTGTTCCTGCAGGGATACTAGGTTGCAGTACCATGCAATATGGCGGCGCGCAGGCGCCCCACTTCTCTTAGGTAACCTGAACAAGATGATTTTCTGTTATACATAAAATAATAAATATGTTTGTTTTTTCGTTTGTTGTATGTTTTTTGATATTAGATAATTTAGATATGTAATTTTACATTAATATAGTTTTAATATAATTTTATTGTAAAGATATACATTTTCATATAGGTAATAAAATTGGTTTATTTATGGCAAAGGGAATTAAATAATTATATGCCGTCAAATGCCGGACGCTATTATTACTAAATATGATTTTTAAAGTTACATAAAGCTAAACAATAATGGAAGAAGGAACAAAATGCCCGGAAGAATAAATGAGACATATGACCAAATGCATGATTATGATATTGCGTCGTATAAAGTTGATTTTGAAAATATGAGATTAATTATAACAGCCTGTTCCGGTAAGGGTGATATTTGTGATATTATTTTTACAGGTTTATTAGCTCATAAATTTGAAAATGTCGGTAGGCAGAATATTTTATTTGATATTTGTAATATATCAACGGCACGATTTCTTGATGAATATAAAGATGAACTTCCGGATTGGCTGACCTATATGTTTCCAATAAATGCTAAGGATAGTATAGAATGTAAAAAAATGCTGGCAAGGAATAAATATAAAGTATATGAAATAAATTCTTCCATTGGTTTATGCGGATTTGTTATCGCTCAAGCTATTGAGATTATAAACAGACAGGTAATAGAATAAATAAGTAGACATATAAAAATGAAGTCCCTATTTGTTAACAAGTATGACATACTAGCTAACAAATAGGGCGTTTTGTTATACTGCAAAGATAATCTCCTGAACAGCGCGGTAGTGAAAAGATTTTCAGTTTTTTCAAGAGTTAAGCTCCGTTATATCCAAGAATTTGCGCTTATGTAAGACTTCAGATATCTTAATTGTTACAAACTGTTCTGTATCAAGAAAAAATAAAAGGGCTTGCTGCTTTTGAAGATAGGCAGCAAGCCCTTTCGATAAATTTAATAATATTACTTGATAATTGTATCTAATCTATAAGTATAGCATCCAACTTTATATCTGCCTGGTTTTCATATAATCACACCTTGTAATATTTTGTACTACTTTGTGCGAAATATCCATATTTAGTATGAAGATATAGTATCATAATTGCGAGGTGGTATATCTTGAAACCGTTAAAGCATAGAGTGAGTATAACATTAGATACTGATGTAATTGAAAAATTAAAGATTTTGGCCGAGGATAACGACCGTTCTCTTTCTCAATATATTAATTTAATACTTAAAGAATATTTATTATCGCACAATTTTTATTGTGAGGTAAAATAAGTGGATATACAGGAAGAACTTAAAAAATATTTTCCGCAAATGGAAAAACAGTTAAATAAAGAAGAACTTGAGGATTTTATCCATAGTGAATATAAAGACTTATCTCAATTTCATTTTGGTATGGGCAGATGGATAAGAAACCGGTTATTAAAAGAAAACAGTACATTATATCAATTATTTAAAATAAACGGAGCGGCCAATAAAGATGATATGTCCCAATTAATGATAAAGCTGTTTTATATTTATTTAAAAAACAAATATAAACAGCCTTAAAATTAAGTTATATTTATAATCTTACAGGTATTCCTTTTCCCTTAAGATATTGTTTTAAATCGTTTATTTCCATTTCTTTATAATGAAAAAGTGATGCGGCTAATACTGCGTCAGCTTTGCCATGCGTTAAAACATCATAAAAGTGCTCCATAGTACCTGCGCCGCCTGAAGCTATAACCGGGATACCCACAGCTTCAGATACCGCTTTAGTCATTGGTACATCATAACCGGCTTTAGTACCGTCGCAGTCCATACTAGTGAGCAATATTTCACCTGCACCAAGATCATTTGCTCTTTTTGCCCATTGGACAACATCTAATCCGGTTGGGGTACGTCCGCCGTTAACATATACTTCCCATCCCCCATCCGGACGTTTCCGTCCGTCGATAGCCACAACAACGCATTGGCTGCCAAATTTATCAGCAGCACGGCTTATAAGGGTTGGATCTTTTACAGCGGATGAATTTATAGAGATTTTATCAGCTCCAGCTAATAATATATCACGGAAATCATCAACAGTACGTATGCCGCCGCCAACAGTAAATGGAATAAATACTGTTTGCGCAACCTTTTCTACCATATCAATAACAATATTACGTGAATCGCTTGATGCAGTGATATCAAGAAATACTAATTCATCAGCACCCGCTTTATCATATGCCGCGCCGATTTCTACTGGATCGCCAGCATCGCGCAGGTTTATAAAATTTACGCCTTTTACAACACGTCCTGCATGTACGTCAAGACATGGTATTATCCTTTTGGCATACATAATATTTATTTATCCTCCTGAAATCATATGCTTTTATTATATTGAAGATATCTAAATCTATTATTAATTTAAAATATATATCTTTATATACTTTAAGCTTAATATTTATCTTGTGTATATTTGTATATAGATGATGAAATAATTATATTTTTATGTTTACAAGCAAAACTACATATTAAAGTAAGCTGAGAGGGGGCGCCTGCGCACAACCATATTTTATATGGTTGTTTTATGCAAAATAATTTGTGAAATAAAGATATTGTTATTAAGACAATATCTTTATTTATATTTTTACCATACTTCATTTATCAGCTATTATTTTGCATCCGGCGCATCTTAAAAAGATGCGCCTCGCAGGCGCCCCACTTTAAGGTAACGTTAATCAGTAAAGTTTTAGATACATAAGATAAATAATAAATTTATTATTTTATCATTATATTTATTTTTTGATATAGTATAATTTTGATCAATACAAATCTTAATTAATATCATATATTTAAACCAGAATATCCATTTTAAGGCAGGGTTATATATTTCATATTATATACGGATTTATAATCTTCCGGTGTAAGAGAATAATAACAAACATTTTCTATACGTCCGCCAAAATCAGCTTCTTTTAGTTCAGCTTCATAAATAAACCCCATCCGTTCTACTAATTTACGTGAACGTTTATTATCTGTCATAATAGATACTCTTAAACGTTTTAATCCTATAGTATTAAAAGCAAATGGTATCATAGTTTGCATAACTTCAGTAAGATATCTTTTTCCCCAATTTTCAAAGGATAAAATATACCCAAGTTCAGCTAAACGACCTTCAACTATATGATATATATCAAATTCACCGATTACCTGATTAGTTTCTTTTAAAATAATAGCCCAGGAATATTTTGAATTATCTTTTTTTAAAATACGTTTTATTATATTAAGTTCAGTTGGAGGATATCCTCCAAGCCATACCCTTACATTTTTATCTGTATAATATCCTAAAATAGCATTTGCATCTTTTTTTGTTTTCCCTCTTAAAATAAGGCGGTTAGTAGTAATAATAGGAGTATCTTTATTGCTCAATAGCACCATCCCCTTAAAAAAATGAGGTTAAAAAACATTTTATATATTAATATAATATATACTTAATATATTTAAATTTTGCCCAAAACGTATAAATATCCGTTTTGGGCTTATATTTATTAATTATAAAGTTTTAAGAAAATTTGTCAATGTATTAAGGCCGACTGTACTGCTTTTTTCCGGATGAAATTGTACAGCAAATATATTATCTTTTTCTATAGCACAGTCAAAGGTTATGCCATAATCAGCAGTAGCTGCGACAATATCACGGTCAGTACAATGACAATAATATGAATGAACAAAATAATAAAATGGATTATCATTTAATCCAGCAAATAAACGGGTATTAGGTTTAATATCAATTGAATTAAAACCTATATGTGGGATTTTTAATCCCATATTATCAGGAAAACGTTTTACTGAACCTTTTATAATGCCAAGGCCTTGAACACCGGGACATTCTTCGCTGCATTCAAATAAAATCTGCATACCAAGGCATATTCCAAGAAAAGGTTTACCAGAAAGAATAATATCAGAAATTTGTTTATCAAGCTGTTTTTGCCGCAGTTTATTCATAGCATCGCCAAAATTGCCTACACCTGGAAGTATTATTCCATCCGCTTTACCAAAATCCTGTTTATCAGATGTAATAATACTGTCATAACCTACAAATTTTAAAGCTTTTTGGACATTTTTTAAATTACCTGCTTCATAATCAATTATTGCTATCAAATCAGTTGCCAGCCTTCCTGGATTTAAGTTTATACGAAAAATTATGCTTAAATTTTTATTATATCAGCAAAACTCAAAAGAGGGGGCGCCCGCGTGTCAACCATATTTTATATGGTTGACTTTAGCAAAATAATTTGACACAGTAAGAATATTGCTTATATTAAAAAAATTAATATATTTTTTTATCTAAGCTTATGTAAAGACATATTATTTTGCTTTTAGCGCATCTTTTAAAGATGCGCTCGCGGGCGCCCCCTTCCTCATCAACGGTACATTACGATAATAAAACAGCATAGCATTTTTAATATCATAAAATTTATATGAGTCTGCATATTCAATATTTATATGTGTTTTATACTGATAATATTTTATATTTTATTATAAATTTTAATAATCATAAAGCAATACAATATAAAGAATATTACAATGCTTTATAAAAAACATACATAGCTTTAAACAAAAAAATTTTTTTATAATTAAGGAACATTAATATGATATATTAGACTTTATTAAATATAATAAAAATTATTCAGCTTGTTTACCATCGCGGAAAGATTTATTAAGAGCAGCCTTAACAAAGCCGCTGAAAAGTGGATGAGGACGGTTTGGACGGGATTTAAATTCCGGATGGAATTGACAGCTTACATGCCAATCATTTTGCGGCAGTTCCATCATTTCAACTATATGGTTATCAGGAGAAGTACCGCTGAATAATACCCCGGCTTTTTCCATTTCAGTACGGTAAATATTATTAACTTCATAACGATGGCGATGGCGTTCGCTTATATATTCCACACCATAAGCTTCTCTGGCTCTGGAACCTTCTTTTAATCTGCATGGCCATTTTCCAAGACGCATTGTACCGCCAAGCTGTACAACAGAACGTTGTTCAGCCATGATATCAATTACCGGATGAGCTGTCTGTGGATTTATTTCAGCGCTGTTTGCATCTTTATGACATAATACATTGCGGGCATATTCAATAACAGCAATCTGCATACCAAGACATATTCCAAAATATGGCACATTATTTTCACGTGCATATTTTGCTGCAGAAATTTTTCCTTCAATGCCCCTTGCACCGAAACCGCCTGGAATAAGGATACCATCCATTTTAACTAAAATATCAGCAACATTTTGATCAGTAATTTCTTCTGAATCAACCCAATGAATATTAATATCAGCGCTATGGCTAATACCGCCATGCTTTAATGCTTCTGCAATAGAAATATATGCGTCATGCAATCCGACATATTTACCAACGATTGCAATATCAACAGTATATTTTGGATGACGCAGACGTTCGACCATATCGCTCCATTCAGTGAGATCCGGTTCAGGACATTCAATATTAAGCTGCCTGCATACCTTTTGCGGAAGTTTTTCTTTTTCAAGAGCTAATGGTACTTCATATAATAAAGGAAGATCAAGATTCTCTATAACACAGTCATGTTGAACATTACAGAATAGAGATATCTTTGATTTCATATCATCGCCTAATTCCTGTTCAGCACGGCATACAATTATATCAGGCTGAATACCAATAGATAATAATTCCTTAACACTGTGCTGGGTAGGTTTACTTTTTTGTTCTTTTGAAGCAGCTAAATATGGAACTAAAGTTACATGGATAAATACACAGTTTGATCTGCCTGCTTCAACGGCAAACTGGCGTATAGCTTCTAAAAAAGGAAGGCTTTCAATATCGCCTACAGTACCGCCTATTTCAATAATAGCAACATCATAATCTTCTTTGCCGGCAGCTATCCTGTTTTTTATTTCATTTGTAATATGCGGAATAACCTGAACAGTACCTCCGTTATAATCGCCGTTGCGTTCCTTTTCTATAACAGACCAATATACACGGCCGGAAGTTACATTGGAATTTTGTGTAAGGCTTTCATCAATAAAACGTTCATAATGGCCAAGATCAAGATCAGTTTCAGCACCGTCATCAGTAACAAATACTTCGCCATGTTGGAAAGGATTCATTGTACCCGGATCAAAATTAAGATATGGGTCAAATTTCTGCATAGTTACACGCATACCACGGCATTTAAGCAGGCGGCCTAATGATGCGGCTGTTATTCCTTTACCAAGACCGGATACAACGCCTCCGGTTACAAATACATATTTTGTAGGCATGATAAGCTCCTTTTTTTAATATCCTTAATTTTTTATTATTACAAACATATACCGCCCCTAAAAAATTAATAAACAGGTTTTATTAAAACTTGGGCGGCAAAAATTACTTTACATAAATCTTTTTATTACTACATAATTTTATATAATATTATAAATTTAATTATATAATATCGTGTACTCACAAGTCAAGGGTAATAATAAAAAGATACCTTTATTAAAATAAGCTTTTATAAACTTTTAGTATAAGCTTATTTTCCTATTGTCGCTTAAGCGAAAAAGGATCCCCGGTTCTACCGAGGGGGATAAAAAGCTTTAGCAAAAGAAAAACCACCTGATGTAAAATAGTAAAAGTCTTGGCGAGCGCATTATTAAAGAACATAAGGAAGTTTTTGACATGGGAGAAATATAAGAATTGGCACATTCAAAGTGGAGATGTGAATATCATATCGTATTATCTAAGATAATTCAAATCACTCAAAACAAAAAAATAAGTAATAAAACTAAAATAAAAAAGCAACAGATAATGTAAAAGTACCGTTTAAGGGGGCGCCTGCGCAGCGCATCCTTTGGATGCGCTTTACGCAAAATAATTTCTTAAATATTCAGGCT
>CALWVB010000008.1 GCA_944384895.1 uncultured Clostridia bacterium
TATAATAAAAATTTTTAATATAAAAAGCAAAAGCAATTTCTATTATAAGAAGTACTATAACTATAACACCTAAACTATTAATAATCCAACGGCGGGTTATTCCTCTTAATTTAAATTTTTTAAATATCAATTTTTCCCCTCCCGCCAAATTTTATTAAAAATTTATACTATTCTTCCCATTTATATCCAAGACCCCAAACAGTTATAATATGTTTTGGAGATGAAGGATTTTCCTCAATTTTCATTCTTAATCTTCTTACATTTACATCAACAATTTTTTCTTCATTAAAGTATGCATCGCCCCATACTTTAACAAGTATATCGTTCCTATTAAGAGCAACTCCTGGATTATTAAAGAAATATTCCATTATTAAAAATTCTACATAAGTCAATTCAACAAGTTTACCTTTAAATGTAAGCGTTCTGTTTCGAAGATTTAATACATAATCTCCAGAACGAAGTTCATCTTTGTTGATATTTTTTTCATTATTAGCTGATGAACTGGATACGCGCCTGTAAAGCGCATCTACTCTTGCAAGAAATTCAGACGGTCCAAATGGTTTTGTTATATAATCGTCTGCACCAAGCAATAATCCATTAACTTTATCATACTCCTGGGATTTTGCAGTAAGCATAATAATTCCAATTTTATCATTATCTTTACGCAATTCCCTGCATACAGTAAAACCATCAATGCCTGGAAGCATAACATCTAGCAAAGCTATATCAAATTGTCCTTTCTGCTCTTTGTATATCCTGAGAGCATCTTCTCCGCTTTGCGCTTCAAAAACTTCATAACCAGAGCGTATTAAATTTATTACTACAAATTCTCTTATAGAAGCTTCATCTTCAACTAATAATATACGCTTCATAAATACCCTCCAATATTATCTATAAAAAACATTTTATTTTTATATCACTTTAAAAGCTTTTTTTACTTCATCCATTGTAATAGAAATACTCTTATTATTTTCTAAATGTACTGCAAATACAACGCTTTCATCTGGACCATATTCTAAAAAATCATATTTAGTATTAGCTTTATTTTCATTCCATTCAGAAGCTGTAAATACTTTGATTATCATAAAATCTCTTGAAGGGGCGCCTGTTTGAGCACCACCTCCAGGATTCCATAAACGAAATGTCAATGTACGGTTAATTCTATCGCTTTCCGCAGTAACCTGTCCTTCCCATTCTAAAGGAAACTCAAAACAATAATTTTCCTGCTGGTTAACTATACATTTTATAACATCAATACTTTGATTGCCATCATAAGAAAAATAAGTAGTAAGCCACATCTTTTCGGTAATTATTTTTTCTTCATATCCAGGCAATTCTACAGATGATGGAATATCAAAATAACCATCTGAATTAATATCCTGTACTAAAAGCGTATTTGCCCTATAAGTTGCTTTAGTTAAACCTTCCGATTCAATAAAAAATGGATTTACAAGCATACCTTCTTTGTTAAAATATATTACTTCAGTTATCATTTCATTAGCGCTTTTATATCCATCAATATATACTGCTAATTTATCGCTATCATATAGATATCCCGTTTTTAATGCAGCATATCCCGTTACTTTTCCATCGATTTTAGTTTCACCTATTACATTTGCTTGCGAACCATTCCATTTATAAACCAATGCCTCACCTGTATTTTCAGCAGAATTGAGTAAAGTTATAAATACTTCACTTTGGCCATCATTATCTAAGTCAGCTATTATTCCTTCTGTATATTGAATGGAAAACAAATGTTTCAATTGATTATCTTCATAATTATATACTGTCATACATTTATTTGTAGATGTAGATTGGTTCCATCCAGCAACAATTTCATTTTTACCATCATTATTTATATCATAAAATGCAACGCTGTATATTTCAGTACGGGAGAATTCATCTTCAATAGTATTTGAAGAATCGCATATCCATTCCCATTGCCCTTCATTTTTATCTAATACATTAATTATTACCTGAGATCCGCTTACATTTGCCTGATGAAAAGCAATTACTTCATTATCGTCATCCATATCTATATTACATTCAACGAATGCGGTTCTATTATCTCCGCTTTTAGGATATTTTAATGTTACATTTGTACCTATATGTTCTTCTAATGCATTTTGCAGATCACTCTGTTCAGCAGATAGTTTTGGAGGTTGCATGATAGTTTCTATATTAGAAAAAGTATTACAGCTGGAGAGAAAAAATATTGATGCAAACATTAATATTAATAACTTGATATTTTTATTTAATGATTTGTTCATATTTATCCCCTCCTTTTCTGCAATAATGCTAAGTTTATGTATAATTATATCATAATTATAACAGAAATAGTAGACAAATTTTTAATAGTTAGATTAAAATCATACAAAAATTAAATAAATGCATAGGTTAATATTTTTTATAATAACCTATGCATTTCTATCAAAATACTATTCTATTGATTCAATTACTTTAATACCCATTTCTTTAGTAGAAAGCACATTAGTACCTTCGGTATAAATATCTTTTGTTCTATATCCTTTTTCTAAAACATTAGCTACAGCATTTTCTATAGCATCTGCAGCTTTAGTTTCATCAAAAGAATATCTAAACATCATAGCACATGAAAGTATTGTAGCTAAAGGATTCGCAATACCTTGTCCTGCTATATCAGGAGCAGAACCATGAATAGGTTCATATAAACCAAGTTTTCCATCGCCCAAACTGGCAGAAGCTAACATACCTATAGAACCGCTGATCATAGAAGCTTCATCTGATAAAATATCGCCAAAAATATTTGATGTTACAATAACGTCAAACTGTTTAGGATTACGTACTAGCTGCATAGCACAATTATCAACATACATATATGATAATTCAACATCCGGATAATCCTTTGCCATTTCAGTTACAGTTTCACGCCATAATCTTGATGATTCAAGTACGTTCGCTTTATCGACTGAACATAATTTTTTATTGCGTTTCATAGCCGCTTCAAAGCCCTTTTTGCATATCCGTCTAATCTGCTCAACATTATATTTTTCAGTGTCATATGCCGCAGGGATACCATTATCATCCAAGCGGCCTCTTTCGCCAAAATATATTCCGCCTGTCAGTTCTCTTACTATTAATATATCAAGGTTCTCTCCGATAATATCCTGGCGCAGCGGAGAGGCATCCCGCAACGGACTAAATATTTTTGCTGGCCTAAGATTTGCAAATAAACCTAAAGCTGAACGAATTCCTAATAAACCAGCTTCTGGACGAAGATTCCCTGGTAATGTTTCCCATTTATATCCTCCTACTGCTCCTAATAACACAGCATCGGATTTTTTACATTCAATTATTGTATCCTCAGGGAGAGGTATACCAGTTTCATCAATAGCAGCGCCACCTAATAATTTTTCAGTATAATTTAATTTAAATCCATATATAGACGCAGCTTTATCCATAACCTTGACAGCTTGATCAACTATTTCAGGACCGATACCGTCGCCTTTTAATAAAACAACATTATACTCTTTCAAAATAAACTCAACTCTTTTCTTTTTTTGAATTTTAAAATATTATTATAAAATTATAATATTCAGTTTTTATTCGTTAGTATTTTCTGCATTATCATTATTATCTTCTTTTTCTTTGTTTTCTCCAATTATCTCCATAGCTGTCTGACGCGCTACATTATAAACATAATAAACCATGTCATTTTGCGCATCTCCCTGATCTGGGATAGTATTATACACTTCAACAACCTTGCTTCTCATCCAAAGCGACGGGGTTATAATAATCGAATAACCCTGACCGTTAGGAACCATCCAATCATAAAAATTAGCTCTTGGAAGACCATATGCCGCAAGTATAGACATGATAGTTCCGCCATGTGCAACAATAGCAGCTGACGTTATACCGCTTTTCATTAAACCTTCAACAACACGTTCAAATGCTGTACATGTGCGTATTTGAAAATCCACGCCGCTTTCACCGTTTGGTGGAGTTGCATTTTCACCGCCTGATACCCATTTTTGAAATTCAGTATTATCTTTTAATTCTTCACCAGTTTTTCCTTCCCAATCTCCAAAATCACATTCAGAAAAATCTTTTATTATGATAGGCTTTGCATCTGGATATATAATCTTAGCGGTTTCTATACAACGTTTTAATGGACTTACAAAATGCACCTGTGCATCAGGATATAAATTTTTTTCTTTCATATCAATAAGCGCATTTTTACCATCATCTGATAAAGGTGAATCAGTAACACCTATGTATTGTCCTAAACTATTACCTAATGTAGCCCCATGCCGTATTAAATGTATTTTATAACATTTCATTATTAATCTCCAATTATTTTAATATGATTTATATTTTTAAAAATTTTACTGCAATACATAAAAAAAGTCAAATAAATAATAATGTTTTTATAAATATATCTTTTTGTAAAAATATAGTATATAATATGGATGTAAATATAATATGGAGGAAAATATGGATAAAATACAATTTACCGCGCCTTGTTTATTTGGTATAGAAGGCTTATTAGGTACAGAATTAAAATTTATGGGAGCTAATGATATAAAACCTGATAACGGCAGAGTTTATTTCTCAGGAAATGAAAATACCCTTGCAAGAGTGAATATAGGATCGAGATATGCTGAAAGAATATTAATAGTTTTAGGAAAATTTAAAGCCATTACATTTGATCAATTATTTGAAGGAGTAAAGTCTTTGCCATGGGAAAGATGGATCGGTAAAAAAGATGCATTCCCTGTAAAAGGTTGGTCGGTAAATTCAAAATTATTTAGTGTGCCGGATTGTCAATCTATAATAAAAAAAGCTGTTGTGGAACGATTAAAATCAAAATATCATATCTCATGGTTTGAAGAAACTGGCGCGCTGTATCAAATACAATTTTCCATATTAAAAGATGAAGCCTGTTTAATGATAGATACTTCAGGTGAAGGGCTTCATAAACGAGGATATCGTCCACTAGCCAATCAGGCGCCAATAAAAGAAACTCTTGCTGCTGCTATAGCTTATATAGCTCATATACGAGGAAACAGTACAGTAATTGATCCTATGTGCGGTTCCGGTACATTATTGATAGAATCAGCTATGCATGCACTGCGTATTGCTCCGGGGCTTAATAGAACTTTTTCTTGTGAAAAATGGAATATTCCGAAAGAAATATGGCAAATGGAACGTGAACGAGCTCTTGACCGTATTATCCGCGATAACAGCTTTAAGGCGTTTGGATATGATATTGATCCGCGTTCAATAGAACTTGTCAATCAAAATGCAAAAAGAGCGGGTGTTTCTTCACGTATAACATGCCAGACACGGGATATAAAAGATTTTTCTATTGGTTCCGATACGATTGTATTATGTAATCCGCCATATGGAGAACGATTGCTGGATATTAAACAGGCTGAGGAAATATATAAAACAATGGGCAAGGTTTTTGAAAGAACAAATGGAAATAGCTATTATATTATAAGCCCGCATGAAGATTTTGAAAAAATATTTGGACATGTAGCCGATAAACGCAGAAAATTATATAATGGTATGATAAAATGTCAATTATATATGTACTTTAAAAATTAAATAATAATACAATTTATTATAATATACAGTTGTATTCTGTCAGATTTTGTTATATAATTAAGTTTAAATTAAATATTGTGCTGGGGGTGCCGGTTAATCCGGCTGAGAATATACCCTTTGACCTGATGCAGTTAATGCTGCCGTAGGAAAGCGAAACTTATATAATTTTTAATATTAAAGGACCGCTTAATAAGGTAAAACGCTGTTATACATAAAAGCGTTTTTAACCCCAGATGATATTTTAAAAATCAGTTTAGCATTGATTTTTAAAATACGGGTTAACCTTATTTATAGACGGTCTTTGTTTTTTTGCATTAAAAAGGAGGAATATTGCATTATGACAGTAACCATTAATGGTAAACAGGAAATATTTGATAAAGATATAACCTTAAATGAATTTTTAAATAATAAAGGTATTAACCGCAATACAGTAGTTATCGAATATAATATGGAAATATTGGACGGTGATAACGACCTAACATTTAAAGACGGCGATAATATTGAAATTTTAAGAATAGTCGGCGGCGGATAAGAATTAATTAATGTTCATTAACAAATAAATTATATAAAAGGACGGTAATACATAATGGAAGATAAACTTATAATCGGTGGAAAAGAATTAACAAGCAGATTATTTGTAGGAACAGGAAAATATGCAAATGATAATATGATACCGGATATTATAGAAAATTCTGGTGCTCAAGTAATAACAGTAGCTATACGCCGGGTTGATTTGGATGCTAAAGATGATAATATAATCAACCATATTCCAAAACAATGTCAGCTTATGCCGAATACATCCGGCGCACGTACTGCTGAGGAAGCTGTAAGAATCGCTACATTATCCAGAGCTATGGGCTGCGGCAACTGGATAAAAATTGAAGTTATATCTGATAATAAATATCTTTTACCGGATAATTATGAAACAATTAAAGCAACAGAAATATTAGCAAATAAAGGATTTGTAGTGCTTCCTTATATGAGTCCTAATCTTATGGATGCACGCCGTATGAGAGATGCGGGAGCAGCCGCTATTATGCCGTTTGGCGCGCCTATTGGCACAAATAAAGGGCTTACTACAAAAGAACTTGTAAGAATATTAATAAATGAAATAGATCTGCCGATAGTTGTAGACGCTGGTATAGGTAAACCATCAGAAGCATGTGAAGCTATGGAAATGGGAGCTGCTGCTGTATTAGTTAATACAGCTATTGCATCTGCGGGTGATCCTGTGCTTATGGCTAAAGCTTTTGGTGATGCGGTAAGAGCTGGCCGCAGTGCATATTTGTCTGGGACAGGCGCTGTAAGTGATTATGCAGTAGCTTCTTCTCCACTTACAGGATTTTTAAGATAAATTATTATAATAAATTATTTGAATAGAAGGTATTTTAAATGAGTTTTATTGATATTGTAAACGAATGGGATAATTTTGATTTCGATGGATTCTTTAAAGCTGTAACAGATGCTGATATATTAAGGGCTATATCAAAAGAGACATTGACTAAACAGGATTTCTTGACTTTATTATCGCCAAAAGCTGCAAAGCATCTTGAATTTATGGCACAAAAGGCAAATGCTTTAACATTACAGCATTTTGGTAAGGCAAAGCTTTTATATGCTCCGCTATACATAGCCAATTATTGTGAGAACCAATGCATATATTGCGGATTTAACTGTACAAATCATATTAAGCGCAAAAAGCTTACATTTGATGAAGTGCGCGAAGAATCAGAAGCTTTATATGATTTAGGTATAAGAAATATACTTGTACTTACAGGTGAATCGCGAGCTAAAAGTCCTGTAGATTACATAGCAGACTGTCTTAAAATAATACATGAAAAATTTTCGTCTATTGGTATTGAAGTATATGAGCTTACAACTCAAGAATACAAACAGTTGGTAGATGCAGGTGCCGATAGCTTTTGTATGTATCAGGAAACATATGACCGCGATGTATATAAATCAGTACATCTGCGCGGACCTAAAATGGATTATCAATATAGATTGGATGCTCCGGAAAGAGCATGTAAAGCAGGAATGAGAAGCGTTAATATTGGCGCGCTGTTAGGTCTTAGCAAATGGCGTAAAGATTTCTTCTTTACAGGCTTACATGCAGATTATCTGCAAAATAATTATCCAGAAGTTGAAATAAGTGTATCGCCACCAAGAATGCGTCCTCATGTTGGAAGCTATCAGCCGGTTGAAATAGTAACCGATGCTGATATTGTTCAAATAATAACTGCTTTTCGTTTATTTATGCCAAGAGCTGGCATAAGCGTATCTACAAGAGAACGTGCTGAATTCCGTGATAATCTTTTACCATTGGGTGTTACTAAAATATCAGCTGAGTCATCAACAGAAGTGGGTGGATATGCTCATAAAAATACTAATACTCCTCAGTTTGATATTTCAGATGACCGTACAGTTAAAGATGTACAGGATATGCTAATAGCAAAAGGCTACCAACCCGTATATCACGACTGGTATTAATAAATTAAAAGGTGATTTTATTTTATGTTTGATGATATAAAAATAGGTATAGCTGGAGCCGGCGGTTTAGGCTCCAACTGTGCCTTTAATCTTATAAGAAGTGGTTTTAAACATTTCAAAATTTTCGATTTTGATAAAGTAGAACAAAGTAATTTAAACCGTCAGTTTTATTTTTATAATCAAATTGATATGCCAAAAGTAAACGCACTAAAAGAAAATTTATTAAACATTAATCCAACTGCGGATATATATACTGAACAATTAAAGATTGATAAAAATAATATAAACCAATTATTCAATGATTGTAATGTTATCGTTGAAGCATTTGATAAAACTGAATGCAAAATGCTTATGATAAATACATTTGCCAAAAGTGATAAGCTGTTTGTTGCAGCTTCAGGTATGGCTGGCTGGGGAGATTTTGATAAAATCC
>CALWVB010000009.1 GCA_944384895.1 uncultured Clostridia bacterium
TGCAGACAAAAAAACTCCTTTTGCTAAAATAAAGATGCGGTCTGCCAACTACACGAAATCAGCAAAAGGAGGTCATTCGAAAATGAATAACATGAATAGTTTAACGCATACGAGATGGAATTGCAAATATCATATTGTGTTTTCAAAGATAATTTAAATCACTGAAAACAAAAAATAAATAATAAATCTAGTATAAAAAGCAACTGATAATGTAAAAGCACCGTTTATGGGGGCGCCTGCGCAGCGCATCCTTTGGATGCGCTTTACGCAAAATAATTTTTTTAATACTCAGACTGAGTTAATAAGAGAAACAAGCATTATCTTAAATACTTATCATCTTTATATGGAAAATTATTTTGCATTTGGCAGCCATATGAAATATGGCTGCACGCAGGCGCCCCCCTTTAAGGTATCGGGACCAGGAATGGTTTTATCATAAATATCCTGCATATTTTTGCTTTTGTTTTTACATATTATTTGATTTAGGATAATATTGTCTTCGCGCCTAAATACCGTAGGAAAGTATTTTATGGGGAAAACGGCGAAAGATAGGAGAAATATTGAAGACTCTGTGTAATTGGAAGAAGATAAGGATAGAGTAAGCGGAGGTGTGCCCGGACCATGTGCATATGCTGGCGGAAATCCCGCCCAAGATTGCGGTATCGAGTTTCATGGGATACTTAAAAGGGAAAAAGCAGTCTGATGATCTACGAAAAGTACCCGGAGCTGAAATATAAATATCGGAATCAAGAATATTGGTGCCTGGAGTACTACGTAGACACAGCAGGGAAAAATGCACAGAAGATACAGGAGTATATCAAGCTATCAAGCGGCAGTTGATGAAGACAAGGCTGGGGAACAATGACGATGGGTAACTTTTAAATCCGCTTACGGGAGACAGGTAACAATCTCTCGCAATTGGCAGACCGTACCAACGTGACGTGACGCGTGCTTCTAGTATCAAAGGGCTTGGCCCGTATATGAAGAACCCCCGGCTTTGCCGGGGGGTTACTATTATATCTGCATATCTGATTTTTGATTAATTTAATTTTATAAATTATTATTTTGTCGTTTGATTGACAGATAAACAAAAACATATTGAATGAATGAAAAAATCATAAACACTGAAACAATTAATAATAAAATATTACTAAGCCATACCGGCATAGGAATACATATTACAAGCGCCATAACAATATAAAATAAAAATGTTCCAACTTTACCAAACCATTTTGCTGATCCAGGCTTTTTACCAGTATGCAATAATGTTAACGCACCTGCTGACATCAATAATTCTTTTATAACACAGACGCCTATTAATATAACAAGCAGTTTATTAGTTTTATAATTCATTATAGCAACACATATACCAATAGCAACCTGAGTTAATTTATCAGCTATTGGGTCTAATATCTTGCCAAGTTCAGTAATCATATTAAATTTTCTTGCTATAATACCGTCAAACATATCGCTAAGGCCGGATAATATTAAAATGGCTACAGCACGGTATGTATGTCCGGTAAGATACATCCAGGCAAAAAATGGAACAAGTATTATCCTAAAAACAGATAAGCAATTAGGAATATTAAATACTTTATTATTCATATTAATTTTGACACCTCAGCAAATATTGTGATAATTAAACCATAATATTTAAGATTAATTTAGTATTATATTATGATTATAAATAAATTTAAATAAATTAGATTTATCTATATTTTCCTGATTTAATATTGGAAAATCTTCTGATAAGAAAGGTACAATTAAATGTAAAAGTGCAATAAGACATAAAATTACAACTACACCTATTAAAAAACCAAATAACGCACCCAATGCTTTATCAGCTCCGCCTAATATAAATGTATTATGAATAGCTTTTCTTAAAACCCGCGCTATCATATGTACAACAAATATAAGTATACCAAAGATTATAAAAAACATAAGCGCTTGCAATAGACTGATTATAACAGGTCCTATAACCTTATCGGCTATTGCAGTAGCTATACTTTGTCCAGCATTTTCTACCGACCGTTCAACGCTTTGAATTGTACTCTCAGAATTAAATCCAAGCGCCTCGACAGCTTTATTAAGAAATGAAGGAAAAGCTTCAAGCGCTTTTTCAATAGCATTTGAGACCGATTGAGCTGATTGTGCTTCAATAGCATCAGATATCTTTTCTATAACGCCGGGACGTATAGAATTTTCAAATAAACCTTTAGCAAGACTGCCGGAAAATGACCCGGCAAGAAATGCTGAAATAATATATCCGGCAAAATTAGCTGCAGAATATATAAAACCGCGTCTTGAATAAGTTAAAACTATAAGACCGATTATTAAAATAATTAAAAAATCTAATAATAATCCCATAATTTAATATGCTCCGTTCTGTATTTTTATTATTAAGATTTAATCGGAGAGTTTATATTTATTGGCTGACATTATTATCCTGTTTTGTTAAATCAATTGTTGTAATAGAATTCATAGCAAAAACATATGCAGTATTGCCATTAATAGTAAAGGTTTCAGCGTTTTCAGGAATATCCCATTGTCCTATTTCCTGGCTGTCAAAATCATAACATTTTAAATTTGAACTATAAAGAACATATAACCTTTCTTTTGCTAAAAAGATATCACGTACATCTGTTTGAGAATCAAGTTCTATTATAACATTACAATTTTCATCCAAAACAACTATTTTACCATTGTTTGTATTTCCATCAACACCACTTAAAAATAATACTGTCTGATTATCCTTGCCAAAAGCATATTTTATAAGATGATATCCATTATAATCATATCTGCCTTCTTCTTCGCCTTCTGTGGATATAGCTACCGTGCTATCAGTTCCAACTGCGGTTATACCAAAACTGGACCAGTTTAATTTTAAAAATAAATCTTCAGCAAATTCAGCCTGTATAGGCTCATCACTTTTAAAATTATAAATATTTATAGCCGAAAGATAACCGCCGTCTTTAGCGCCCAGCATTAAAGCTGCCGCACCTTTGCTGTCAGAAGATATAGAAATATCAGATATTAAATATTTTGAACTATAACCTTTATATATTTCATTATTATTAGCATTATATACATGCATTTCACTCATATAACCGCCGTTTGAACGGGTAGCATATGCAAGAACACCTTTTTCATTCATATCGGCAGTTATAATTTTATTTTCCGTTTCCAATTCAAATATAATATCATTCCGATTTTCAGTATGCAGCGAAGTACCACCCTGGTCGTATACAAGTATACGATTATCGCCGGCAACCATAAACGGATTGCCTAAACCATGTTGGCGGTTTACATATTGTTTGCCATATTTATTGCATATCATAACAGATGTATCGGTAATAAGAGCGATATCTTTATTTGCAGGTGAAATATCATATACAGTAGAACCGGATATGGTCATAGGATAACCATCGCCATTGCCCTGTCCAAATATGACTTCATTAAACCATTCGGAAATATTCTCAGCTGAAAGATTATTGCGGTTCGTATATATAACTATTACTAATATAACGGCAAGTATGACTATTAATGATCTGATAATAATACCGGTAATCTTTTTTGTTTTAAGAGAAATTTTCCTGAATTTTCTTTTTTTAGTTTTTTCTAATTTTTCTGAGTTTTCCTGACTATTAATTGATTCATCTGAATCTGTTAAAGCTGTATTTTCTAAAGCCTCAGTATTTTCGGCATTATCCACAGGATCAGGCCGATTTATATTGCTATCACTTTGTTTATTTCCGTTATTATCCTCATTATCTAAATTATCTTTATTTATTTTATCGTCTTTTATAAAATTAATATTTATTATTTTTTCTTTCTTTTTTTTGCCGCCCATATTATCACCTCCGAGCAGAATATAAGTAGAGTAGCATTAATAAAAAACCTTAGTTAAAAATAATCCATGAGCTGGAGCAGTTGGGCCAGCAAATTTTCTGTTTTTGCTTTCTATTATATTTTTAATGCAATTAATATCAAATTTTCCTTGCGCAATACGCATTAATGTACCAGCCATAATACGCACCATATTATATAAAAAACCATCTGCGCTCACAGTAAATGTTACAATATCATTATTGCGTTCAACCTTAGCTTGAGTTATAGTGCGCACTGTATCTTGAATATCGCTTTTAATAGAACAAAATGCCGTACAATCATATGTACCTAAAAAATCCTGAGCACATTTATTTAATAATATTTCATCCAGCTTTGCCGGATAATGCAGCGCATATTTGTCATAAAAAGGATTACGAGCTGGATTATTGTAAAAATAATATACATATTGTTTACCTTTACAGCTATATCTGGCATGAAAATCATCGCTAACTTGCCGGCAATCATATACAGCGATATCATGAGGAAGATGGGCGTTTAAAGCACCCATTATTCTATAACAATCCATATTACTGTTTATTTTCATACTGATACAATACATATCAGCATGTACGCCGGAATCAGTACGGCTGCAACCTTTAATATCCGGGCAATAACCAAATACTCCGGATACAGCGTTTTGAAATACTTCCTGTACAGTCATAGCATTTGACTGAATCTGCCAACCGTGATAATTTGTCCCGTCATAACGTATGGTTAATAACAAATTACGGGAATTATCAGGTTTAATATTTGATTGTGTTTTTATATTATTTATAACGTTATTACACATAATTAATTTAAATTACCTTTGGCAATAAAATATTCAAAGTAATAATAGCAGCGATAACTATAGCCATAACAGCAAAGGATATATAATCAACAGCGCCCATATGCAATATTTTCATACGGGTACGGCCTTTACCGCCTTTATAACACCTGCATTCCATAGCTACAGCTAAATCATATGCACGCCTGAAAGATGAAACAAATAATGGGATTAATATTGGAATAAGCGCTTTTATTCTCTGCAAAAGATTACCGCTTTCCAAATCAGCGCCTCTAGCCTTTTGCGCACTCATGATTTTATCAGTTTCTTCTATTAAAGTTGGTATAAAACGCAAAGCTATGGTCATCATCATAGCAAGGTCATGGACTTTAACGCCTATTTTACTAAGAGGGGATAATAACCGTTCCAGGCCATCTGTAAGAGCGGTAGGAGTGGTGGTATAAGTAAGCATAGAAGAACCAACTATAAGCATAGCAATACGCAGTACAACGAATATAGCAGTATATACACCTTGAGTGTAAATATTAATAATACCCCAGGAAACGAGAAGCTTACCACCTTTTATATAAAATATATTTAAAATTGAAGTAAAAATAATAATTGGAATAATCGGTTTAACTGATTTTAATACCATACGGGCAGGTATTTTTGATATAATAATAATAAAAGCTAAAAAAGCGACGCTAAGCGCAAGTGATACAAAATTATTGCCTATAAATATTAAAACAATATAAGCAATCATTAATATTAGCTTAGCCCGGGGATCAATTCTATGCAAAGGTGATTCAGCAGGAAAATATTGACCAAAGGTAATATCGCTTATCAATGTAAAAATACTCCTTTTATTAAAAATATAATATTAGAAAACAATTTAGAACAATCATTATACTCATTGTAAAAGTGCATAATAAATAAAAATACATATTTATTATATTAGAAAAAACTAGCATATACGGTACCCTTACTAGGGGGCGCCCGCTTAAGCCGCCGTATTACATATGGCGGCTTTATGCAAAATAATTATGGCTATAAAGATACTGCACTTTCAATAAAATTATAAATTCCTTTATTGATCAGGCTTTATTATTAGCTATTATTTTGCATTTGAGCGCATCTAAAAGATGCGCTGAGCGGGCGCCCCCTTTTAGACGGTACATTTCCACTCTGTTTATTTATGATTCAGATAAGGTTTATATAATAGATTAAATTCATTATAATATTGTTTTTGCTATTCTGTTTTATATATTTAAATTATTATAATTATAGCTATATTCTTTTTAGCAATTTTAAAATTTCATTAGTACCGGTATTAGTATCATATATTGCAGAGTTTACATCATAACCCATATGTTTTAATTTTATAAAAATCCTTGTAACTTGTGGGATAGCAAGACCAATAGAACGCAAATCTTCAGCTTTTGAGAATATTTCATCAACAGTACCAAACATAGCAACTTTACCCTTATTCATAACAAGTACTCTATCGGCAATTTTAGCTACATCTTCCATACTGTGCGATACTAGTATAACAGTAGAACCGCTGCTGCGTTGATATTGTTTAATTTGCGATAATATAACATCGCGGCCATGAGGATCCAAACCAGCTGTAGGCTCGTCCAATATAAGTATTTTTGGATCCATTGCAATAACGCCGGCTATAGCAACACGGCGTTTTTCACCACCAGATAAATCAAACGGCGATTTTTCTAATAATTCAGGTTTTAATCCAACAAATTCTGAAGCTGCCATAACGCGTTTATGAAGATCATCACCTGATAAGCCCATATTTTTTGGACCAAAACAAATATCTTTATAACAGGTTTCTTCAAACAGCTGATATTCAGGATATTGAAAAACTAATCCTATTTTAAAGCGAATATTACGGATTTTTTTAGGTTCAGCCCAAATATCCTTGCCATCAAATAATACTTGGCCATCAGTTGGACGGATAAGTCCGTTAAAATGCTGAACAAGTGTTGATTTGCCAGAACCGGTATGGCCTATAACGCCAATAAATTCACCTTCATTTATCTGGATATTAACATTATCCATAGCAGTTTTTTCAAAAGGTGTACCTATGCCATATTTAAATGTAAGATTTTTTGTTTCAAGCAAAGCCATTTTTATAATTCAAATCCTTTTATAAAATTAAACAAGGGATAAAATATTAAAAAGTAGTATTTATTTGATTATATTTTATTAAAATATAATCAAAGCTATATTAAATCACATTATACAATATTTTAAAAATAAAGAAATATATTATTAATTAATAAGCTGATAGCTGCATTAATAGGGGGCGCCCGCTGGCAACCATATTATTAATATGGTTGCCGGATGCAAAATAATTTGTTATATAAACATACTGCTAATAAATGATTTATGGATTTTTTAATTCAGCCTAACTTTTAATTATTTATCATTATTTTGCATAAAGCGCATCAAAAGATGCGCTGAGCGGGCGCCTCCCTTTCAACTGTACGTTTTTGGTTCATTTTATTTTGTATATTCTTTTTATACATTTTTGCTTTTGTGCTATTTAAATTATCTTAGAAAAAAATATTATTGTGCAGCAGGATTACGTTTAACGCCATTTTTTTCGAATAAATCGGCAATCGCACGAACACAGTCGTCTACATGCAGAATATTAGCCGGAAGATCAACTCCTTTTTTGCGCAGTTTATGTGCAAGACGGGTACATTGGGGAACATCCAATCCCATTGATTTTAACTGGTCATACTGCGAAAATACCTCTCCCGGAGTGCCTTCAAACGCAATAACTCCCTTTTCCATAACAACAACACGGTTAGCATATACAGCTTCATCCATATAATGAGTAATAAGAACAATGGTAATACCCAACTCAGAATTAAGTTTTCTTATAGTATCCAGTACTTCACGTCTGCCTTTTGGATCAAGCATAGCAGTAGGTTCGTCAAGCACAATACATTTAGGCCTCATAGCTATGATAGAAGCAATGGCTACTCGCTGTTTTTGACCGCCGGAAAGCTTATGCGGCGCATGTTTGCGGTAATCATACATATCAACCGCTTTTAATGCCCAATCAACACGTTCACGTATTTCCTTTGAAGGTATTCCTAAATTCTCCGGTCCAAACGCTACGTCTTCTTCTACTATTGTTGCAACAATTTGATTATCAGGATTTTGCAAAACTAATCCAACATTTTGCCGTATATCATACTTATTTTTATCATCTGAAGTATCCATTCCATCAATAAGCACTTTACCTTCAGCTGGAAGCAATATAGCATTAAAATGCTTTGCAAGAGTGGATTTACCGCAACCATTACGGCCGACAAGCGCTACAAATTCTCCCTGTTTTACAGAAAAATCAATATCTTTTAATACAGGGATAGGCTTAGAATCATCATTATAATATTGGAATGAGACTTTTTCACATTTTATAAATTCAGACATAATTTTTAAGGGGTATCCTCCCTATTTTTCTATTTAAAATAATTTTTTATATCTTAATATTTTCATTGAACAACTAAACTATATAAAAACTTAATCCATTTGCCATATAGCAGATGAACCGCATGGAAGTATTAAACCTGTATCACGTACAGGCAAACCAATTTCATCCGAAAAGGTATTTCCTTTGTATTTAGGTTTTATAATACAGGATAACATATATTCCATAACCGAAGGCGAAAGGCCTGTCGTATATGAATTAATAAGGAAAAATAACGGATTATCTGATAATACGCCGACACATTGTTCAATTAATGAATAAATTTGTTGTTCTAGTTTCCAGACTTCGCCGCCCGGTCCGCGGCCATAGGATGGAGGGTCCATTATAATAGCGTCATATGTATTGCCGCGTCGTATTTCACGCTGGACAAATTTTAAACAGTCATCTACAAGCCAACGTACAGGTTTATCTGCTAAACCGGAAGCTGCGGCGTTTTCTCTAGCCCAGGATACCATACCTTTGGACGCGTCTACATGGCATACCGAAGCTCCTGCTGATAAGCATGCTACGGTAGCGCCGCCTGTATATGCAAACATATTAAGTACCTTTACAGGCCTTTGCGCATTTTTTATTTTTTCTATCATCCAGTCCCAGTTAACCGCTTGTTCAGGAAATAAACCGGTATGCTTAAATCCCATAGGTTTTATATTAAATGTAAGCTCTTTATATTTAATACTCCATTGAGAAGGCGTTTTATGCATAACTTCCCATTTACCGCCTCCTGAACTGGAACGATGGTAACGCGCATTAGCTTTATTCCATAAAGGATGCTTTTTTGGCGTATTCCAGATAACCTGTGGATCAGGACGTATTAATATAACCTTACCCCAGCGTTCCAGTCGTTCTCCTTCTGAAGTATCAATAAGCTCATAATCTTTCCAATCAGATGCAGTTCGCATTTAGCCAAGCCTTTCTTTTATAGTTTCAACAATATCGTCCGCAATTTTATTAATAAGCTCATGGTCAAGGCCTTCTACCATAACCCTTATAAGAGGTTCCGTACCGGAAGCCCTTACTAATATTCTTCCGTCGTTGCCTAAAACCTTTTCACATTCATGGATTTTATCCCATACAGGTTTATCATCATTTAAAGCTGAACGCCCCTGAGACGTTACTACTATATTTTTTAATACCTGCGGATAAGTGTTCATAACAGAAGCTAATTCACTTAAATTTTTACCTGACTTTGCAAGTATAGATAATAATTTTACAGCCGATAATTGTCCGTCTCCTGTTGTAGCCCTGTCAAGGAATATAATATGGCCGGATTGTTCTCCTCCTAAAGAATAGCCGCCCTTTATCATTTCCTCTAATACATATCTATCGCCTACTTTTGTAGCTTTTGTAGCGATATTATACTTTTCAGCAAATCGGAAAAAACCAAGATTACTCATAACAGTGACAACAGCGGTATCACACGAGAGACTGCCGTTGTTTTTCATATCAAGAGAAAACATTGCTATCATTTTATCGCCGTCGATTAAATTACCCTTTTCATCCACAGCAAGGCATCTGTCGGCATCGCCGTCAAAAGCTACGCCGCAGTGGCATTTATTATCAACAACAGTTTTCTGCAATTGTTCAATATGAGTTGAACCGCATTTATCATTTATATTAATTCCATTTGGATTGTCGCTTATCATTATAACATCAGCGCCAAGTGAAGCAAGAAGGCGTTTTGCTGTAACACTGGCTGAACCATTAGCACAGTCAACAGCAATTTTAAGTCCATCCAAACGGTTATCAATAGAATCGCGGATATGAGAAATATAATCAGTAACGGCTGTATCAGCATATGAAACCCGGCCTACGCCTCCGCCTGTTGGCACAGGTATCTCCTCAGCATTGTCAAGCACAATAGCTTCAATTTGTTCTTCCATTTTATCAGGAAGCTTATATCCATTGCTATTAAATAATTTTATACCGTTATATTCGCAGGAATTATGCGACGCTGATATCATAACTCCAGCATCCGCATTATATTTTTTTACTAAATATGCAACAGCTGGAGTTGGTATAACGCCTAAAAGCATAACATCCGCACCGACTGAACATAAACCAGCGATAAGAGCAGCTTCAAGCATATCGCATGATATACGGGTATCCTTACCGATTAATACTTTAGGGCGGTGGTGAGTTGCTTCAGATAATACCAATGCTGCTGCACGGCCTATCTGCATACTTGTTTCACAGTTTAATTCTGTATTAGCTATACCTCTTGCGCCGTCTGTACCAAATAATCTACCCATTATAATACTAGCCTCCACTAAATTATTCTTCAATTAACTATATTGTGTCGTTTTTTATTGCTTTTCATTTATACATTATAATAAAATTATCAATTTTTTGTGATAAATCTAAATAACCAATTATTAAATATAAATTTTATTCATGTTTTATTTCCATTTGCCCATCCCGTTCAATACCAAGATGACGGTATGCATCCGGCAATACTACTCTTCCGCGCGGTGTACGCCCAATAAACCCTATTTGCATTAAATATGGTTCATATACATCCTCAAGTGTAACCGATTCTTCGCCTATTGCCGCAGCTAAAGTGTCCAAACCGACCGGACCGCCGTTATATAATTTTATCATAACATTAAGCATACGCCGGTCAATTGCATCTAAACCTAATTTATCAATTTCCATACGTGAAAGGGCTATTTGTGATATTTCTGAAGTAATAATACCGTTACCCATAATCTGGGCATAATCGCGCACACGTTTTAACAACCGGTTTGCTATACGCGGCGTACCTCTCGAACGGGCAGCTATTTCCATAGCTCCGTCATGTTCTATTGGTATACCTAATATACCGGCGCTTCTTGTAACAATAGACGCTAACTGTTCAGTATTATACAATTCCAGCCTGAACTGTACTCCAAAACGGTCGCGCAAAGGAGAAGAAAGCTGTCCTGAACGTGTAGTCGCTCCTATTAAAGTAAAATGAGCTAAATCTATTCTTATAGAACGTGCAGAAGGCCCTTTTCCTATAATAATATCAAGTGCAAAATCCTCCATAGAAGGATAAAGCACTTCTTCAACGCTGCGGGACAGGCGGTGTATTTCATCAATAAATAAAACGTCACCTGAATTAAGATTACTCAAAATAGCCGCTAAATCACCTGGCTTTTCTATAGCCGGACCGGAAGTAACCCTGATATTTACCCCCATTTCATTAGCAATAATACCAGCTAAAGTAGTCTTGCCAAGACCAGGAGGCCCTGCAAGCAACACATGATCTAATGGGTCGTGGCGTTCTTTTGCCGCTCTTATATATATTGATAACGCCTCACGAACCTTTTCCTGGCCTATATAATCGTTTAATGTTCTAGGACGCAGAGGATTTTCTGTAGCTTCATCTTCAGGAGAAAATTCCGGCGCTACTATACGGTTTTCCATATCCATATCGTTATTATGCATAATTTAAGATTAATTCCCTCCTGATAAAGCCTTTAACCCTAATTTTACTAATGTCTCTACACTTTGCGAGCTGTCTAATTTACCTATAACCCCCGCAGCCTCGGATGGCGAAAATCCTAATACAGCCAAAGCATCTACAGCCTGCGCTGCATTAGAAGAAGCTGATACAGAAGCTGCTGCCTGGAAATCATCATAATCAATAAAACCTTCGCCCAGCTTGTCCTTTAATTCAAGACATATCCTCTGAGCTGTTTTAGGTCCGATACCCTGTGCCTTTGTTATACTTTTACTATCATTAGACGCTACAGCTAAAGCAAATTGTTCAGGAGTAAAAGAAGATAGAACTGATAACGCGGCCTTTGGGCCTACTCCTGAAACCGATATAAGCAGACGAAAACAATTTAATTCTTCAAAGCTATAAAATCCAAACAATTCCATAGCATCTTCCCGTACGCTCATATGAGTATAAAGTTTAACATTTGAATTTATTGCTGGCAATCGGCTGATTGTATTAAGCGTAGCGGAACATTTAAATCCAACGCCTGAGCACTCTACTACAACAAAATTATTTTCTATATGGGTTAATATTCCATTTAAACTGTAGATCATATCAAATTTCCTTAAAAATAAAAAGTTATATATAATAAATTCTGCTAAAATAAACCGACCAAAACAAGAAAAATAAAATATAAAACTAAAATAAATAAAACAACCTATAATGAAAAAAGTACCGTTTACAAGGGGGCGCCTGCGAAGCGCATCCAAAGGATGCGCTGGGACGCAAAATAATATTAAGAATATTACGCATCCCTGGGACAAAAAAGGAACAGGTATGCCTAAAATATAAAACATATTTATACGAGGTATTATTTTGCGTAAAGCAGCCATATTTCATATGGCTGCGCGCAGGCGCCCCCTTTTAAGGTATCGAGACCCGGAATGGTTTTTATTATAAATATCCTTTGTATTTTTGCTTTTGTTTTTAAATATATAGAACTATCTATGTTTTAATTGATTGGCAAAATAACGGTTAACAGCGGATGAATTAGAATGGGCATGGCATATTGCAATAGCAAGAGCGTCAGCTGTATCGTCCGGTTTAGGCAGTTTTTCAAGATTTAATATACGTTTGGTCATATCCATTACCTGATGTTTTTCCGCTTTGCCATATCCTACTACCGATTGTTTTACCTGCAATGGTGTATATTCACTAAGTGGAATACCGCATCTTTCTAAAGCTAACATAATAACCCCGCGAGCCTCAGCCACTGCTATTGCAGTTTTTTGGTTTGTAGTAAAATAAAGCTGTTCAACTGCTGCTGACTGCGGACTAAATTTATCACATATATCTTTTAGACCTTCATAAAGAGTATTAAGTCTTTGAGAAAACGGCTGTCCGGCAGCTGTTGTAATAGCGCCATGGCCTAATGTTGCAAACCGGTTGCCTTCATAGCGGATTACTCCCCAACCTAATATTGCATAACCAGGGTCAATACCTAAAACTATAATATAAATCACCACTGTCACACTAATAATTATTTATTATATCATAGATATAACCTGCGGACAATAAAATTTCTTTATATAAAAATATAAACATACCTTAATAATATTATATATTATTGTATATACAAAGGTAATGAAAACAGCACAAAACAAAAAATATGTAAAAAAATTAATATAATAAAATCTAATACTAAAAAGTACCGTCTAAAAAGGGGGGCGCCTGCAGAGCGCATCTTATGGCTGCGCGCAGGCGCCCCCCTTTTGTACGGCAACACAATCCGAAATATTTATAATTAATAAATATTTTCACTTTTACCTCTCGTTATTGTCTTTTGTATAATTTTGATTAATATATGAAAAACAGCTAGTATAAAATATATAAAAAATTATATAATATTTGCTACGAATCATACTTTTTATTAACACATAAGATATTAAGTGATCGAGCACTTACTGAATTTATATATTATGCATTAAATTAATATGTATATATGTTGAAAAATTTTGACATTTTGTAGATTTTATGATAAGATTATTATATGGAAAATATTACAAGTATTGTATTGATTGATTTGGGTAAATTCTTAAAGTTTTTAATCTAATTTTTTCGTTTTCCTATTATGTTTTTTGCTTAACAGTATTTTTTGAATATTCCAATGTGCAGATGGCATGGATATTATTCCATGCCGTCTGTGCTTTTTATTGCTAATATCAAAATTAAGAAAATAATGTAAGATAATATAATAAATATAAAATATTTTGCAATTTTAATTGGATTTATTTTCATAATTAGATTGTATAATTATATTGAAAATAAAGAATATAATTATATAAATATTAATTTTATCAATGCTATTTACAAGCTGATTGTGATTAGTATATTTTAATTTTTTGCAATTGTCAATTAATATAATTGCATTTTGTTCTTATATTTAAATATAAAAATATATCATAAATAATTACGTAAATATTGCATAAAATATAGCAGATATTATAGATTGTGCTGTATTGATATTTTTATATCAATATGGTAGAATATTCTACGAAAATCGTAGTTATTCAAAATATGGCAGTTATAAATTAATAAAACAGATTATAAAATTAAGGGGGACGTCATAAATGAAACCAGCACAAATAAGAAAAGATATTTATTGGGTAGGCGCAATAGATTGGTCGCTTAGAAATTTCCATGGTTATACGACGTCGCGCGGCTCAACATACAATGCATTTTTAGTTATGGATGAAAAAATTACTCTTATTGATACAGTCAAGAATAATTTTAAAGAAGAAATGATTGAACGTATTTCAAGAATAGTTGATCCAGCTAAAATTGATTATGTAATATCCAACCATGTAGAACCTGACCATTCAGGATCCATTCCTGAAGTTATGAAATATTGTCCTAATGCAAAAATTGTAACAAGTGCACCTCAGGGCGTAAAAGGACTTAAAGCACATTACGGCGACTATAATTATATGCCGGTAAAGGGTGGGGACAGTCTTAATATAGGTAAGCATACATTCCAGTTTGTTCAGACTCCAATGGTACATTGGCCGGATAATATGGTAACCTATTGCCCTGAAGAAAAAATACTTTTTTCCAATGATGCTTTTGGCCAACATTTTGCATCTTCTGGAAGATTTGATATTGAAGAAGATTTATCAATAATATTAGAAGAAGCTCAGAAATATTATGCTAATATAGTTATGCCATACAGTCAGCAGGCAGCAGGTGCGTATGAAGTTGTAAAAACACTTGATATTGATATGATTGCACCAAGCCATGGAATTATCTGGACTAAAAATATTCCGGATATATTGGATAAATATGCACAATGGACATCTGGTAAAGTTGAAGAAAAGGCTATTGTTGTATTCGACAGTATGTGGCATTCTACTGAAAGAATGGCAAATGCTGTTGTACAAGGATTTATTGATAAAAAAATACCGGTTAAATTCTATGATTTAAAAGAAAACCATCGTTCAGATATTATAACCGAAGTGCTTACTTCAAAATATATAGCTGTCGGTTCGCCTACTTTAAATAATAATATGCTGCCTACAGTAGCTGCCTTCTTAGTTTATCTCAAAGGTTTAACACCAAAGGACCGCAAAGCATTTGCATTTGGTTCATATGGCTGGGGCGGCCAAAGTATTGCTCAAGTAGAAGAACAGCTCAAAGAATGCGGTTATGATATTATATTAGATAAAATAAGACTGCAATATTTCCCAACACAACAACAGCTTGATGAAATAACAGAAAAGGTTGCAGCTGCATTATAATAAGAAATATATTAATTATTAAAATAACCATGGAGAGTAATTACTCTCCATGGTTTGCTTTTTTATTGTAATAATTATAATTTATTATATAAGAAGTGTATTATACTAATTTAATTATATATAATAGAATAATATTTAAGGTTATGTTACATCAAAAGTGGGGCGCCTGCGCAGCGCATCCAAAGGATGCGCTAGATGCAAAATAATTTTTAGTCTTACCGGGGGACCAAATTTAAAATAAGGAACAATTATTATCTTATGAACAGCAGCTTAATATAATAAATTATTTTGCATAAGGCAACCATATGCAATATGGTTGCACGCAGGCGCCCCCTGTAGGCGGTACTTTTCTGCTATACAATTTATATTTAGAATAGTTTTTTTGATATGAATTTTTTTATTAGTTAAATTATATATTTTATATAGACATAAAAAAGTCAATCTATAATAATAAAG
>CALWVB010000010.1 GCA_944384895.1 uncultured Clostridia bacterium
AGCAAACGAAATATTATCAAAAGTCCGTGAAAGTGAGCGTAAAGCAATGGGAAAGCTGACAGAGGAACAGCAAGAAATGTTGATTACGTTGACACACACCTATATAGGCAGTTGCATTGAGGCTATGAAAAACGGATAACCGTTTTTTTACCCATACAGTCCAAATTTGGACTGTAATAAAAACATACTTTCTGATTTAAGGAGGAAGCACAATGTCAAAAATACTTGTTGCATATTTTTCTGCTAGCGGAGTTACTGCCAATGCAGCAAAGAAACTTGCGCAAACTCTCGGAAGTGATTTATACGAAATCAAGCCCGAAATACCGTATTCACAAAAAGATTTGAACTGGATGAATCCATTGGCACGAAGTACGAAAGAAATGAAAGGGAAACTGCCATACCCTGCTCTTGCTGATACAGACGCAGATATTAGCAGGTATTCCACTATCCTGCTTGGTTTTCCCATATGGTGGTATGTTGCGCCGACAATTATCAATCGCTTTTTGGAAACATATGATTTTTCGGAAAAAAAGATTATTCTTTTCGCAACATCGGGAGGCAGCGGATTCGGAAAAACAGCAGAGAAATTGCGCCGGTCTGTGACCGATAGTACAGAAATCATTGAGGGTAAGTTATTAAACGGCAATTCCTCTGCCGAGGAATTTGCAGTATGGGTACACAGTATAACGGAGGGCATTTAATTATGAGTAAAAATGTAACAGCAGGCAGAGACTGCCTCGGAACATTTGCCCCGCAGTTTGCGGAATTTAACGACGATGTACTTTTCGGGCAGGTTTGGAGCCGTGAAGAACAGCTCTCTCCCTGTGACCGCAGTATGATCACGGTAGCGGCTTTAATGGGAGCAGGTATAACTGATACTTCTCTGAAAGGCCATATAGAAAAAGCAAAAGAAAACGGTATTACCAAGGACGAAATCGTAGAAATCATTACACAGCTTGCTTTTTATACGGGTTGGCCGAAAGGTTGGGCGGTATTCAGCATTGCACAGGAGGTTTACAACGATT
This sequence comes from uncultured Clostridia bacterium, assembly GCA_944384895.1. GTDB lineage: Bacteria > Bacillota > Clostridia > Oscillospirales > Acutalibacteraceae > RGIG7067. The sequence goes on from CALWVB010000010.1 coordinate 1,026, forward strand.
AAAACGGGCAATAAAATCAAACATTCAATCAACCGTGTAAATTAGGTAAGCGAGGATAAAGAGGATATAAAATGAATCCAAGTGTATTTCCTATGGGAAACGAATTGCCGGAAGAATACAGCAAATATTTTATCGGTCAGGCTTATTTAAAAGCTTTAACGGAGAAAGGTGGCACGATCGACAATGTAACCTTTTCTCCCGGTTGTCGGAACAACTGGCATATTCATCACAAGGGCGAGCAAATTCTGCTTGTAACAGGCGGCAGAGGTTGGTATCAAGCGTGGGGTGAACCGGCACAGAAGCTAAAGCCCGGCGATGTTGTGCATATTCCCTCGGAGGTAAAGCATTGGCATGGTGCAGCGGCGGATAGCTGGTTTTCCCATCTTTCTGTTTCAGTTATCTTTGAGAGAGCTTTTAATGAATGGTTGGAAGCAGTAGACGATGAAACGTACATTATGCTGAAATAGGAGGTTTTCATATGAGAACAAGCGTTAATTTTTTTAGTCATAATATTAAACTTGCAGGAGTTTTGTATATCCCGGACGATTTTGACGCAAGTAAACGAGCAGGAGTTGTCGTTTGCCACCCGGCAGGCGGTGTGAAAGAACAAACAGCCGGACGGTATGCTGAAGAATTATCAAAAAAAGGCTTTGTCACCTTGACTTTTGACGCTGCAAGACAGGGGGAAAGCGAGGGTGAACCTCGTGGGCTTGAAGATCCGTTTCATCGAGCGGAGGATATTCGTTCTGCCGTTTCTTATTTGTCTGCAAAAAGTTATGTGGATGAAAATAATATCGGAATTTTAGGCGTATGCACCGGCGGCAGTTATGTGTCTTATACCGCACAAACAGACAGAAGAATGAAAGCGATCGCAACGGTGAGTGCCGTTGACCCAGCAGGAGAGCTTTTGCAAGACCCGGATATGAGGGATTTTTTATTGAATCAAGCCGGCGTTCTTCGGAATTTGGAAGCTGCCGGCGAGGGAATCTTCCAGACCCACGTGAATCCGGGAACAAGGCAGGAAGCGGAGAGTTATCCTCCACGCAGTATGTTCCGTGAGTGCTACGATTATTATGTTGACGGAATCGGCAAGCACGATCGCTCCACCGGGTGGGGCTTGCTTCAATACGATGTATTGGCACACTTTAGACCGTTTGAACATATGGAGTGGATTGCGCCGCACCCCCTGCTTATGATTGTCGGTACAGAAGCAGATACCCGGTATTTTTCCGATGACGCCGTACAAAGCGCCGGTGAAAATGCAGAAATCTTTGAAATTGAGGGCGCTTCTCATATGGATTTGTATTATAAAGATCAGTATGTATCGCAGGCCGTAGAAAAACTGGCGCTGTTCTATACTGCCAATTTGAAAGCAGAAACGGGGGATTCTATCTAAATGAAAAAAATAGCCGCAATTCTTATAACCTTATCCTTGTTGGTTTTAGGACTTGCGGGGTGCAGTAATTTCCCGGCGGCAGCCGGCGAAAAAGACGAAAGCGAAAATGTGGTTTCAAATCAAGAGCCGACCGACAACAAAGCATATTCCGCCATCTTAATAGTTTACTATTCTTAAAGCGGAACAACGCAGCGTGTAGCAGAACGGTTGCAGGCGTTAACAGGCGGAACATTATACGAGTTGACCCTTACCAATCCATATACGAGAGATTCATATGATGTGTCTGAACGTGTTTTTGCACAACGAGATGCCGAAGCAATGCCGGAATTGGCGGGAGAACTACCGAATCTATCTGAATATGATACCATTTTGATTGGAACGCCTGTTTGGAACGACAGTATGGCAAATCCTATCATTGGTTATTTAGAGCAGACGGATTTTGACGGAAAAACAGCTTCTCTGTTCTGGACCTATATTACCAATGATGGAACAACAGAAAGGGATTTTTCCGAGCAGACTCAAAACGCACAGATAGCCGATGGGCTGTCTCTGCGGAGCGCAAACGGCATTTCCGATGATGAAATGGACCAAATGTTGCGAAATTGGCTGAATAAGGTAATCGGATAATATATTGTGTATTGGTATATTCAAAAGATACTTCGACTTAAAAACGAAAGCCGGAGGCTTATCTTCCGGCTCTCATGCTTCAAATAGGGATATTTAGGAGATGACAAATGATATACGCACAATGGATTTTATGTCCTGTATGTGGCAACAAAACTCGTGACAGACTCAGAGAGGATACTGTTTTGATAAACTATTCTCTTTACTGCCCGAAGTGCAAGCAAGAAACTTTGATCCAAGCAAAGACTTTACATATAACAGTTCTCAAGTAGCCGGACGCACAGACGCAGAGCCGATGAACTTGCGAGGTAACTCGCAGATCATCGGCTCTTTCTTTTTCAATAAGTAGGCTAAGCCCACCAAATAAAAAACGGAGCTTGCCGGAGGTTGCTTATTTTTACAAAAATTCATCCCGCGCTCATTCCGCTGCTCCTCCTCTTCCCAAAAAATCTACCGACTTTTTTAGGTCCCCAATTTCTCAGTAAATAAGAGGGTTTGCAGGACTTTTCTTTTTTACTTAAGTGATTAAAAATCACTTTTTCTGAGTAGAACAGGAGAGTACTCGGACAAAACAGCAGGTTTTCAGCTTAATTTTATTACTTTTCAAAGCTCGAATCAGTAGGATTTCTCCGTTTTTATCCCACTCCATTTGCTCTGAAAGCCTTTAGCGTCCGGCAAAAATATCCTAACCACCATTGTTTATACAAAAGGACAGCTCTGACGAATAATCCAAATGAGCATAGATATTTTGTTATGCTGAAATCCGAGTGGTCCAACCAGTCCTGAATCTACTTTAACGAAACACCGTTTGCAAGCAGAAGGCTTATGCAGCTGTATTTAAATCGTGAAAACACAGCTTTTCCATTCTGTGCCTTTGAATAAAGATGGGAAATTGCGTAGTCAAATAATCAGGCTTCACAAGATCGCCTATTTAATCTACAAATACAAAGCCGTCATATTGATAATTGTAGCAGTTGTCACAGATTTTTTCAGTATCTGCGCTTCTTTCATCTTTTAAAATATTCTTTAAAACTATCCACAAGGAGAAGTATGCGCAGACTGAATTTTGTTTTTGCGGATCCTGTTCGATAATCTAAATTTTTCCATTAAGCTGAATAGACATGACCGTCCATTTCATTGTCAGCGTTCCTAGTTCAAAGGCAATCGCATCCTATTTAAGTCCGCATACCTCTCCACGCCGCAAACCGTAAAAAGCAGCGACTAAAACTGGAAGCTCCAACTGAGAAGTAAAAATAGACTTGTCTGATAAATACATAAAAATTCACTTACGTGATTAATGCATAATTAGTTTTTTATCTTGCCTATTGCTATATTCAGCTGTAGATGAGTCGAATTTTATCTAATAAATTGCAGCACCTGCATCGCATTTATTTACAAATTATTCATTAATGCTTACAATTTTCCTTCTGATTATTCGTCTGAGCTTTTACCTTAATATTAAATTTTAATCGTTATGCCTAAAGATTATCATATAATTTATTAAACTTATCAACCACCGGCTCAATTAATAAAATTTCATTATTAATATCGCCATGACAAGAAATCAAATATAATCCTCACTTGGCGGCTCTATTGCATATCCAATGCTAAAACCGTGTCCTCTCTCATTTACTATGGCAGGTTCGGACACAGAAAAACGACCACCTGTTTATCCTCCCCTACCACATTTTCTTTGATTCTATCGCCTATACACCGTTTTGTATTCTTCGATTTTCCTTTCATGAGGTATCTAACGTCCAGCAAGCCAGATAGTATTTTTGAATGGATGCATATCCCTAACAACTGGTAAGTACCTCCGATAACTTCGTTATTACCGTTGCATATGACTGTTTCAATCAGAGGCGGCGGATTACACCGGATTCATTTCGGGCACCTATCTTTCCTATGAATCTGGAGATAGAGACTATTATTCCATTAACAAGAGAAAACGGATAGGTGTGAGTATTGGAATCGTGAAGAGATGGGAGAATTGAAAAGTGAAGGTGAGTAAGTGAGACGTGAGAGACTTTAATATGTATTATTCCTGATTAGCATTTTCTTCATCATCAAAACAATTATTTTCAACCTTTTTATAACATGCAGCTATCTTTTCGACCCATTTATGGAAAGTGAGGATCGCCGCTAAACTGTCTCCGTGGTGAAATACAGAAAAGAAATCCGAAGTGATTTGAGACAAAGAAATTGCTGAATGCATGGCAGAGATTGACATTCCACAATCTGACCGTCCTACTAATAAAACATCATTTGTTTTACTTCCTAATCGATACATAGTCCCTTGTGGCGAGGCATGCGCTAATTGAATAACAAAGTCGTATTCCTTTTTCCATTCATTAGTTGCTAATCCACAATTTCTTTGAATATCTGCAAATCTCACATACTTTCCTTTGAAGTTTTTAAAACAATCAGCTTTTCGTGCCCATTCATATCGATCTTCTGTATCTGCTGATTTTAGAAATGCATTTGCGACAACCTCCCCATATTGTTTTATAAAAGCAGAAGTTATACTTAATTCATATAAAGAACACCATCTAGCATAAGCCACGTCTGCAAACCCATTTTTATTTAGACATAGAATTTCCAAATAAATTTGCATAGCTCGTCCATGAATATACCTTAATACTGGATATAAATAACCTTTTTCATCTTTATAATGTTCCATTACAAATGTATTATATTCCTCAGCCGATTCTAATACGCAAATATACATAGCTTCTGAAGCAACAAACGCATTACCCCATTTCTGATTTTGCCTTGCGATAAATTCATCAGTATTAGCTCGTTCTTCCAAAACTTTCTCAAACATAATCGCATCTATTGTTTTTACCGAAACATTTGCGATCATATTTATAATATCCGCATATTTTTTCCCAAAAGATTCTTTTGTAAAAAATTCATTAATTTTTTCCGACATACCATCTTTAATTTTCTCATTTAGAACAGTTTGAACAGTATCAATTATAATTTGGTCTGTAAAATCTTCTGACATAAAAACTCTCTCTTTCCTGAAACATGAGATGTATTTATTATACTGCTTAACATGAGAATCTACTTCTTTCTTGTATTAATGAGAAAAAAATACCTTCCGTTGAATATAGTCTTGTACATCAGAATAATTTATCTTTTTAACAACTTTAACAATCTTATTCTCAGAACAAGGGTAAAGCATTGTTTTACGAAATCTATTGTAATTATCTTCAAAAGTAAAACGATGTACCGCTTCAACTTTTCCGTTATTCATACAAATAAGATTAAATTGGTTATTAACATTCTTCCTTGTATAAAATATCGAACCAACTTCTACAACTAAACCGCCACCAGCAATAGGAGTAATTCTATCCCCATGATAGTGGCCATGTAATATATAATAAGGAGTTGGTCAAAAATATGGGGCAAATAAATTAATAGATTTTCTTATTACTGCTTCATTATTTTCTTGTTCATCTTCGCTAAATGGGCTATGATGAAATACGAGAATATTACAATATGATTTGTCAATACAAGCCTTAATTTTTTCATATTCGAGCTGTCCGAAATGAATATTCCCCTTTTGAACTGAACTTGCATAGATGAAATTCACATCTTCTATTTGCTCTCTATAGGCTGATGTATTTGAATAATCAGTATTAAAATCACTGTATTTATGCGTAAAATTATCAAAATCTTTAAGACTACCGTTACAAATATCGTGATTTCCTGAAACAAATCTAAATTTGACATTTAGATCCGCAAATTTGTTTCTAGTATAGTCAAATATCTGTCCTGCTTTATTAAATAATTCCGAACATCCCTTATCAATGATATCACCGCAAATAAGAATAATAATCTCGTTAATATTTAATTCAGCGGAAACAGACTCATATGCTTTGTCGATAATATGGATTGCTTCATCTATATTAATATCTGTATTGCTGATATGAAAATCAGAAAGCATTAAAATTTTTATGTTGACCTCTGTATACAACTTGTCCATTTTAATTATACCATGGATATGTTATATAATATTTCATTATACCTTCCAAATCGTTTCATCGCCACAAATATTGCGGATTTTCATGCGAAATGGTTTTTTATCGCTGCGGATACAGCCGTCCCAAAACTCTTTGGTTTTATCGCCGTTAACGATAACAAATCCGTTTTTATCAATCTTGATCTCGCTGTCGGAATGCCATTGGCCTTCGGTTGCAGTGCAGTCAACGCTCAAAAGCTCAATAAGCTCCAAACCGTCTTCGCTAATATCGATCGGTTTATAGGGTTTCTTTGCTGAAACATTAAGACGAGCTTTCTCGTTAAATTCGCAAATATTTGAAAGCACACGGTCACTGATAAATTTATCAATCGTAACAGTATATCCACCGAAAAGATTGTCGCTTATTTCTTCTATGTGAAATTCTACGTAATCGCCAATTACAACATCATCTAAAACTGTTTTGAGGTCGCGCAGTTCAATTTCAATTGTTGTGCTATCATCATCTTTAATAAATTTCTGAATTTCAGCTTTATCGGTAATGTCGATATAATATACAATAACTTTTTTTATATTACTATCCAAATCAGGGATTTCCTGATGAATAATGCGATTCATCTTAACCTTATCAAGCAGTTTTGATGCACTGTCCATTAAATTGGGCACATAAACGGGAACTGTACCGCATTTGCTATCAGAAATAGCACCTGCCCAGAAAGAACTGAGCGAATCTTCATTTTTTAGCCCTGGGATCAATAATTTGATTTTATCCATCGTTTGAACCGGATTGCGGTAAAGCTGTACACCATCTTTGATTTCTAATACATGAAACTGTGCATTGTCTGCTTTTAAGCGGTCACGGGTAATTTGAATTGAGTTAAGTCCAATATCACAATGAATAAATCTGCGTCCCAACTTATTGGCCACCGCCGCCGTAACACCGCTGCCGCCGAAAAAATCGGCAACAAGCATACCCTTGTTAGAAGATGCTTTAATAAAACGCTCTAAAAGTTTTTCAGGTTTTTGTGTAGCATACTCTTCCCTTTCCAATGCAGCTTGATTAACAATCGCAAGTTCAAACCAATCTCTTGGCAAGGTCCCTTGAGCATCTTTTAGATATTGCCTATATGTATCATCTGATTCTTCTGTAGGGTCATTGCGCCCGTCTTTATATCTCAAACGATATTTTTCCCCATTTTCATCAGTAAATTTAAATTTTTCCAGTGTAACTTTAGAATACTCTTCCCAAATAGCTTTATAATTAAATATATAATCTTCAGATTTTGTATAAAAATATATTGTATCATGTTTTCTATTATAATAATTTTTAGATGACTCTCTTTCTTTATAGCACCATATCAATTCATTTTTAAAATTATCCTCTCCAAATATCTCATCCATGAGTATTTTTACATAATGTCCAATATGCCAATCCAGATGAACATATATAGATGCTGTTTCACTCATAACCGATTTAATCGCCATCAGATTTTCATACATCCAATTAAGATATTTTTCTTTATCCCACACATCGCCGTACATTTTCTCTTCAAAGGTTTTCAGTTCATCAATATCGAGTTCCCGCTCTGCTTGTGCAATAGTTTGTGCAACCTTTGGATTATGGCGGATATAAACCTTTTTTGCATAATCCGCACCGCTGGCAAATGGCGGGTCAATATATACCAGATCAACCTGAATACCCTGCTCCTTGAGATAAGCACAAGCAGAAACACACTCGCCGCGAATGACCATGTTACCGTCGTCGTTTTCTCCAATAGTCTCCTGCTTTTCCATTTCATATAAAGGCATACCGCGCTGCAAGGTCATGGAAATATCATCCGCACCTTTATATTTCAATATTCTGTTAAAGTTGCCAAGTACAGCTTGGCCTTCTATCGGCTCCGGTATAAATGGCACATATCTAATTGGCATTTATTTTACTCCCCCGTTTTTTATTATTGAATTTGCTACTCCCTCTGCAGTTGCGGTAATAAACGCCGTTGCGATGGTTTTTATTGTATCCAAGATAAAAGGAAGTCCCTTTTGAGTTATTGCATCTTTGGTTTTTCCCCAAATAGAATTGTCACGTACCTTGTCTAAATAGTCATTGCCTTCCCAGGTAAGAGAGCTAACTTTAAAGAGATTAATAGTATCGCTCGCATTTTGAGCATTGTATCCGGAAATCAGTCCAGCTTCATGAAGAATTTTACAATGATAGGCAACCGTCTCCATATCGTAACCTTCAATTTTAAGATTAATAATGGCAGTTGACTTATACTGCTTTTAAATTTCCAACAAGATTTTTCTTACTAAATCCATATCTCGTTTCATTCGATGTTCTCCTTAAAGAATTCACAGATTTTCTGATGAGTTAATGACAATCTATCTTTTTCGGACAATGTATCTTCTAAATACAGATAATCAAAGCGTTCATAACCGTAAGCTGTATTGTTTTGCTTTAAAAACTCGGTTTCCATAAAAGTTTTCTTGTCTTTAAACGTTGGATCTTTGGCATAAATTTCACCCTTAGTTTCTGCAATGATAACTTTATGGATTTTATTGTTTCTACGCTTTATAATAAGAAAATCAGGCGTATATATACCAATATACTGCCATTGACCGTCGTTTTTCTTGTAACATTTAATTTTGAATTCAGTCATTGCACGGTCGCCATTGTAATACACTTCCAATCCGAGATTTTCAATCTCATCAAATGACAAGACTTCTTTGAGAAATGTTTGTTCAAAACCATTGTCAGTACGATATGGAAGATAATGAAATGAGCGGTCTTTATTCTTATGTGATGATATTTGCAGCTTCAACTCTGCTACAATTTTTTCATTACCAGTTTCTATAGCAAGATCAATCAGTTGTTGCGTTTTTGCATCAACTTTTAGTTTTCCTTGATCATCAGCTATAATATTTTGGACTACTCTTTGTTCAGGATAATAGTTCTGTGGATTATCCGCATAAACTCCAGATGTAAAGTTAGCAATATTCAAAAGACTTGCTTGTTCTGGTATCAATTCTTCTGTAGTATTAAAACTGCATTTATCGCAGAAGGCCTTACGAATATTCGCTTCTATTAGCTTTCGATTATATTTTGAACTGTAATAGTGAAAACCATCTTTTTCATATGTAATTTTGAAATAAACTTCTTTTAAAGATTCAGTATAAGCTAATAGCTCTGTAACAGAAGGCGTACCGAAACCATCCTTCATAATTCCATATATCCAGGAATGAAAGGTTGCAGACTCAGTACCATATTCTTTATCATCAACACTAATACTTGTTTTACTTTTATCCATAGAAAGGTCGGTCGTTTTGATAATACCGTCTGCAATGCGTGCCCCATCAGCCGAAACTGCAATATCATTTGCAGGATCAGCTTTTTTTACTATAAGAGTATCATAGTTGATTTTTAACTGATAGAAATCAATTTTAGGTAATTTCAAATGTGCTGTGCGGTTATAACGTTTCAATGGTATTTTATTAATATTATTAACAGAAGAAAAATCCTTAAGTGAAATATGGTGCTGTTGTTCCAGCTGTATGTTTAGCTTGTCTGCATTACTTGCATTCAAATAGATGAGCGCAGTTTCAGGGCTATCCTTAATTACCTGACGCAGGCAACGGCAAGAAGTTTGCAGTACCATATTTGTGGGACAATCTCCCTCCTGTGAAAGGATAATACCAGTAAGGCTGCGGCAATCCCATCCTTCTTTGCCAATTTGTACAAGCAGAATTATGCGGATTTTGGAGATGGACTTGTCCAATATATCAAACTGCATTTGGCTATCAGCAGACATTTTATATTGCTTATTACCTTTATGAAACTTAAGAATAACATCTGTACTCAAGCCGTATTCTGCAATAATACGAGATACTAAAGGATAGACTATTCCCTCCAATTTTTGAATTGTTCCGCAGTAAATACCAAGTTTAGCGGTAAGACCGTCTGCATAAACGGTATCTTTGTATGTATCTAGAAATTCTCTAACGCCTTTTTCAATAATCAAGCTGCTATCTGTAATATCTGCGATCTTGACAATAGGACGCTTTAAAAAGTTACCTATACCGTTGATAAGAGGAAAATAGTACACAATATTAGTGATTTCCGTCGTACCAACTAAAAGAGAATCTACAACCTTGAATTTTTCTGGCTTTTCTAGGTATGGCGTACCTGAAAAACCGATTACAGAATTCACTGTATGGTTCTGCGCCCATTTAGTAACAACAGCACGAAGCTTAATCTCATCACTGACAGCATGATGAACCTCATCAATAAAAATAGAAAGCGAAGGCAGTTTTCCTATCAAATTGCGAAGTTCATTGGCCTGTCTATCTTTTTCATCGTCGCTTTTCTCAAACAGGCTGATTTGACCGTTCTTTTCTTTAATACGGTCAAGAATAACTTTTTCAGCATTTGTCACGGCAACTAAGCCGAATAATTCAGAAAGCGGCTGATGGTTTGCAATCTTTTGAACATTAGGGTTTTTTGTTTTATTTGATTTGTTTGCTGTTTTTCCCTGATCCAAGACTTCAAAGGAAATCATACGCTTAATTTCTGTTGCAGCAGGCTCAGGGATAATCCATGCAGGATTAAAATTCTGTATCGTTTTAAGACTTGGAACAACTGAAGATTTCAAGCCTGATGGAGCAAATATAATAAAGTTATGGGCAAATGCAGAATTTGTTGGTTCATTAATAGCAAAATATAAGTCAAGATAGATAAATGCAGCCATTAAATATGTCTTACCAGCACCCATTGGTAAACTAAACAGATAATCTGTATAGGAAATTCCGTAAAAGGCATTATAAAAGAAACTGTCATAGTCGATACTTGACGGATCCTTTTTAATTTGCTTTTCAAGTTTTTCTGATACCTGTTCTCCTTTATCATTTTTTAATCTAGAATATTCAAACAAAGCCGCGGCAGCAGTATGTTTCTCTAAGTATTCACGAACAGCAGTTGATAATTCTATATCATTTAAATTGATCGAGTTAAATGCACCACATCTAAACAAGAATTCAAGTGGTTTACATTCACAACAGATTTTGAGGAACAGATAAACCTTGATTGCTTCGATCTGAGCATCTCTCATTTGTCCGGTTTTCTCTATATATTTAATTAAATTACGAACAGTGCATTGCTCTGAACTATACCACTCTTTGCACTTATTTTCTATCATTTTGTAAAACATACTGTTTCTCCAGTAATTGTATTTTGAGTTTTTTACACAAACAAATTGTTTTTCTTTAACATGATATAAAGAAGTCAAAAATGTTGCTATTACGTCATTCAATATCCTATTCTAGAAAGTATTTATTTGTTTTTGACAGTGTAATCAATTCAGCAATATCTGTATACATAATAGAACAATATCATCAAACTGCTGAATGATCTCTTTATAATAAACAAAATGCTTTTCTCTGTTAGGCAGAACATCTTTGCCTATAAAATTGGAATTTAATAAAAGGGTTGTCTTTGGTACATTCAAATAGTCAGCAACCGATAATAAACTATAAGCGGTTGAAAGATTATTATTGATATGCGAATAGATAACGCTTTTATCAATATACAAGCTTAATAAAGATAATTCAACTATATATTATATCCATTGTCAGGAATAACATCAAGCGCTTTAAAATAAATATCTAAAAAGATGCCGGAATTTGGAATTCAAAAATGAAATAATAATTCTGGCATCTTTTTCTATACTCTAATTCATATAAAATACTTATGTGAATATTGTAACATATAAAAAACTATATTATCCTAAATCAAACAATATATAAAATAGGTAATATAGCGTCTCTGGTTACGTTACCGTAAAAAGGGGCGCCTGCGTGCAACCATATTTCATATGGTTGCCAAATGCAAAATAATTTAATAAATAAAAGAAACTGAGTATTTAAGGGAATATTAGCTTCTCTTTATAACTCAATCTAAATATTTAAAAAATTATTTTGCGTAAAGCGCATTCTTTGTATGCGCTGCGCAGGCGCCCCCCATAAACGGTACTTTTACACTATCTTTTCCTTTTTTATTTTAGTTTTATTTTTTTTGTTTTGGCTGACTTAGATTATCTTAAAAATATAAAAAGCCCATTATTATGATATATTTAAAACAATCTGACCGCTTTATTAAGATAAAAACTAATTATTCTGAATCATTAGGTCTCATTTTCTTTTTTTATTAATATATGTTTTTTATCATAACTAATGTTATGCCAATAACAAATCAGCATTAATCAAAGATTAATAACGACAAGAGGCTTAGATTTTCTTAACATAAGATTGATGACAGAATGCATAGATATCTACAAATATAATTTTATCCCTATATCAGTTAATTTAAGAAATAATGGTGACATGTAGATCCGCACATATTCTGTATTTGTACAAAAAAACATATTCGACCTTAGCGTTTACGCAGTTAATGGTTAATCACTGTCATAAACTAGTTTATCACATGCATCACCTAAAAATATTTAAGTAATGCTGCAACACAGTTAATGGTTGTTACAACAGTAAATTAGTCATACAAAAAGATGCTGTTTACAGTAAGTAAAATATGTGTAGCATTGAGAAACAAGTTGGAATTATACTTATGAAAGATTGCAATTTATCCTTCTTGAGTTGATATTAGAAACCGGCACATTACTGGATATGAAAAAAGGAGTAGGATTTGCGCCTAATACATACACATTTTCCTCATATATACAGCCATACAAAAAAGTAATATCTAATGATAAATTATAAGCATTAGACATTACAGCATTAGGCGTGTATAATAAAGATATCTTCTGAAAAGTCACCTTTATTTTCCATAAAGGATCAATATAAAAAATGACGATAGATGAGTTAAGCATGCGATATAATATTTTTTTGAATATTGTGGTTATATAAAATCTAGCAATTATGTGGCAAAGTAAAAATTGTAATAGGAACATGGCAGCATAATGATAAAAATTTGCAGTGGATAAGTATGATCATGACACATTACTATATGGTTGTACAAAGAGAAAATGGGAATATATATTCACATACTTTTGAAAAATTTATTAAATCACAACAGCTGAGAATATTGAACAAAAACGCAATATAATGCTTGACGCAATTCATTTTTTAAGCACAAACAGTTTATATGGATTAATTTACATTCAAAATCAAGCAGAAATAAAAAGAATGGAGGTATTAAAATGAAGAAAATACTTTATTTCCTTTGTATTATCACTCTTACGTTTGCACTGGTATCCTGCGCGGATCAAACCGGGACACAATACTCCCAATCTTCGGAACCATCTTCTTCTCAAGCCGTCAGTGTACACAATTCAGAACAAGAAGAAACAGTTAGTGAACCAGCCAGCATAGCGACCGATAATAAAGGCGCTAATGTTTTAGTAGCTTATTTCTCCGCGACTGGAAACACCAGGACGCTGGCAGAATATGCAGCTGACGCGATGGGCGCTGATCTGTACGAAATTGTACCAGAAGATCCCTATACCGATGAGGATCTGGATTATGGAAATAATGGCAGCCGCACTACTGTAGAGCAAAATGATGAAACTGCTCGTCCTGCTATTTTCAACCAGGTTGAGAATATGGAGCAATATGATATCATCTTTCTAGGTTACCCAATCTGGTGGGGAAAGGCGCCTCGGATAGTTTACACCTTTATGGAAACCTATGATTTTAATGGTAAGACAGTTATACCCTTTTGTACTTCCGGCAGCAGTGATATTGGCTCCAGTGCACAAAATCTGCATGCTGTAACATCCTCTGACGTCACTTGGCTGGATGGAGATCGCCTGAGTAGTAATTCCACCCGTGATGATATAGTAGAATGGATTAATAGCCTTGGCCTGGATGTTACAGCCGAGTGAGTATACACAATTGGATGGTTACTCAAAATAAACAAAATACATCATTAGGAGGAACTATAAATGGAATTTTTCGATGTGATTAAGGAACGTTACTCATGTAAAAAGTTTGACGCACAGCAAATTGACAAAAAACAGCTGAACGCAATCTTAGAAGCTGGACGTCTAGCGCCGACGGCAAAAAATTTGCAGGAGCAGAAAATCTATGTGGTACAGTCAGAGGAAGGGCTGGCTAAAATCGACAAAGTAACCCCTTGCCGTTATGGCGCGCCCACAGTAATTATTGTTGCCTTTGATAAAGGAAATGTGTTTGTCTATCCAGGTGAAAAAAGGGATTCCGGTATAGAAGATGCTACTATTGTTGCCACGCATATGATACTGGCCGCGAAAGCAGCCGGCGTGGATAGCTGTTGGATTAACTTCTTTGATCCAGAGGCTGTAGCAAAAGAATTTTCTCTACCTGATAATGAAGAAGTATTGATGATTTTAGACCTAGGTTACGCAGGTGAAGGAGCTGCACCGCTTGCAACACATAACCAGCGCAAGGAACTTTCTGATACTGTCAAATATTTATAAATTAACAACATGGAGGGATTTAATATGAGCAAAACTTTAGTAGCCTATTTTTCAGCCAGCGGTTCTACCGCAAAATTGTCCAAGACGTTGGCTGATGCAATTGGAGCTGATCTTCATGAGATCCGTCCAGTACAGCCGTATACCAGCGCAGACTTGAACTGGAACGATAAAAACAGCCGCAGCAGTAAGGAAATGAATGATAAATCTTCCCGTCCCGCCATTAATAACCGTGTGGAAGATATAACACAGTATGACCGGGTGTTTATCGGTTTTCCAATCTGGTGGTACACCGCTCCTACCATCATCAATACATTTTTAGAGCAGTATGATCTGACAGGAAAAATCGTTGTTCCTTTTGCCACTTCCGGCGGCAGTGGTATGGGCGGAACCAATAATGACCTGCGCCCATCCTGCAAAGGTGCAGACCTGAGGGATGGCAAACGTTTCTCTACTGGTGCCAAATCAGCCGAACTTAAGGCCTGGGCGGAACATTTCATCGTTAAAAATAATTGATTCTAAGCAAGCTTAACATATAAAGTCCGGTATGGATATTGGAAAACCTGGTTTTTTAAATTAGAATTGTGCAGGTGAAAAGCAGCAATACCACTGTCATCGGTTTTAAAATACTCAATGGCATGATAGATAACTTATTGCTGCCGGTTTCACCTGCTTAACACAAGCTATAGTATCAAAACAACAAAAACGAAAAAGCGAAATTATAATGTCATCCCTGCGAAAGCTTTTATGCAACGACTAAGCTCGCGATCTTCATTTTGGAACGGAAAATCAGACGAAGGAGATCTTTACCTAACAACTGTCTAAACTAAACGCACAATATATATAATAGATAAGCCAGTTATTACTGCTAATTGCTACTGCCCTTTAATATGACCTCCAACTGTGAAAAATTAATATTCCGTGCTTTAGATATATGGCTGTAATCCTTGAGCGGATATACTTTATCAACTTTAAACTTTACAGTATCTCCAATTCTGCATTGCTGTTCTTTCTGTCCCCAATCCGCTAACCAATGGTTTTCTCCAGGAACAATATCTGCTTTCAGAAGATAAGAAGGCAAAAGGCCTTTTATCTGATAAAAATAATCTCCTCTTGTTTCATTATAAAATGTTTTTGAAATATCAGCTATATAGAAACCTTGCCGAAAACAGACTGGAATCTGTTCCTGAGGCAAGCTATCTAAAGAATAATATTGATCTTTATCTGCATTAAACCGATCATGTTTAAAATTTTCTTCTATGTATCGTATTTCAGGTTCAAAGATTTGTCCACAAAATTCATCTTTTAATAGATGAAATAATTCATTCTGTGTATACATAGGAAGAACATCAATATCATACAGATAATCAACAAAAAAAGCATGCGTAGCATATAAATCAAAAAATACACGGCGCATACGCAAACAGTGGCCTTTTGGAAGGTCAAGAGACAGAGCATGAACTTTATCATTTAATAGGCAGGCCATTGCGGCATTTAATTTGTCAATAGGGCCCTCCCGTGACTCTAGCATGACATGACAATCCATGCAACTCATCAATGCATGAGAACGTGAATGGGAATCTTGTTGAAATTGCATACCCAAGTTTGTCGCTTTGGTAATTACGTTTTTCACTTCACTGTCCCATTCGTCTTCTTTACTTTCTTTAACTATTGGAGATGTACCATCCTGCACAATGTCTTCATAACCTAATCCAGATGAATACACTATTGATTTATCCGATTTTTTCAACCGAATAAGAATTTGTTCTAATGTATTTTGAATACGCTTAGATAGTTTTCGATTCCAATCAATATCCATACGATTATATTGTATATATCTTAAATGACGATAATCTGATGGAACATCATTCGGTTCAGAAGTGAGAATGACAACCTCTTTTTTTAATGCATGAGCCATACCTAATTCGTAATTGACATTTGGATTTCGTCCAGTAACATCCGCTAGTATTACTTTTGCATGATGAATGGATTGGTTGATATCCTGTAAAATTGGTTGATTATCATAAATTTCATCTGCACGCAAAGGTACTAATCCAGATGCTTTTATAGCTGGAACATAAACTTTTTCATAGAGTACATCAAAATCGTGGCCAAAAGGCATGATAACAAAACAAATATCATCCATATAATCATCTCACTTATTAAACTTTTTTATTGTATAATTATAGCAAAAAATAGTGAAAAATAAAATACAATGTCCTAAAGATTTGTAAAATATCTGTCTTGGTTTGCAAAATAATAATACTAAATATATACTTTTCTAAGATAATTTAAATCACTGAAAACAAAAGAA
>CALWVB010000011.1 GCA_944384895.1 uncultured Clostridia bacterium
ACGCCGTTATAATGAAGGCTTACATCAAGCTATTGAAGCTAAGGAAGGCGTACATGTTGAACATGAATCAAAAACTCTTGCTACAATAACCTTCCAGAATTATTTCCGTTTATATGATAAATTGTCCGGTATGACTGGTACTGCTCTTACTGAAGAAGAAGAGTTCCGTACTATTTATAAACTTGACTGTATATCAATACCAACTAATAAGCCAATGATCCGTAAAGATCATCCAGATGTAGTATATAAAACAGAAAACGCTAAATTTAACGCTGTTATTGACCAGATTATAAAATGTCATGAAAAAGGCCAGCCAGCTCTAGTTGGTACAATTTCTATTGAACGTTCTGAATTATTAAGTAAAATGCTTAAAAAGCGCGGAATACCTCATAATGTACTTAATGCTAAATATCATGATAAAGAAGCTGAAATTGTCGCCCAGGCTGGTAAATTCGGCGCTGTCACCATTGCTACAAACATGGCCGGCCGTGGTACTGATATTATGCTTGGTGGTAACGCTGAATATTTAGCTAAATCAGAAATGCGTAAAATGGGTATCGAAGAAGAACTTATTGTTGAATCTACTGGTTTTGGCGAGACTGACAATGAAGATATTTTAAATGCTCGTAAAACATTTGCTGAGTTAAATGCTAAATATAAAGAAGAAATAAAAGATGAAGCTAAAAAAGTTATAGACGCCGGCGGTTTATTTATAATTGGTACAGAACGCCATGAATCCCGCCGTATAGATAATCAGCTTCGCGGACGTGCCGGACGTCAAGGTGACCCTGGTGAAAGCCGCTTCTATCTTTCATTACAGGATGATCTTATGCGTTTATTTGGCGGCGATCGTATAAACAGCCTTATGGATACCTTGCGTATTGACGAAAATATCCCTATTGAAAATGGTATGATAAGCAATTCTGTTGAAAGCGCTCAGAAAAAGCTTGAAGGCCGTAACTTTGCTATCAGAAAACATGTTCTTGAATATGACGACGTTATGAATCAGCAGCGTAAGGTTATCTATAAGCAGCGTAATGAAGTTCTTGAAGGCGCTGATATTCATGAAAGTATTTGGAAAATGGTCGAAGGTTCTATCCATGACGTATCAGCAAGATATCTTTCAGGTGAAAACGGCCTTGAATGGAATCTAAACGGCCTTCGTGAATATTATATGGGTTGGCTTACTGATGAAAATGATTTTAAATATACAAATCAAGAACTTGAAGATTGTGATAAAGATTATATAGTAAATCTTTTAATAGACCGTGCTAAAAAGCTTTATTCACAGCGTGAAGAAGAAATCGGCAGCGATCGTATGCGCGAAGTTGAACGTATTGTTCTTTTACGTATGGTTGATACAAAATGGATGGATCATATTGATTCTATGGAAGAACTCAAACGTGGTATCACATTGCGTGCATATGGACAGCGCGATCCTGTAGTAGAATACCGTCTTGAAGGTTCAGATATGTTTGACGATATGGTAGCTTCTATTCGTGAAGATACTGCCAGAATGATTATGAAAATACAAGTGCGTAAAGATGAAGAACCTAAACGTGAACAGGTTGCAAAACCTATGGACACAGGACACGATGGTACTGATGTCAAACGTCCTGTAAGAAAAACTGCATCACAAAAAATAGGTCGTAATGATCCATGTCCATGCGGTTCAGGTAAAAAATATAAAAAATGCTGCGGTGCTGGTAAAGATTAATAATATAAAAATAAGGCTGATTGGATTTAAAACCAATCAGCCTTATTTCTTGTGAAAAGAGAAACATATAATGCTAAAATATCAAATTTACTTTATATAATCAGGAGAAGATAAATAACGTTCTCCTGTATCAGGCAAAATAACAACAATATTTTTATCTTTATATTCTGTTAATTTTGCAATTTCAGTTGCCGCCCATACAGCTGCACCAGAAGATATACCTACTAATAATCCTTCAGCTTTTGCAATATTTCGACAGGTCTTAAATGCATCTTCACTTTTAACAGTAATAATTTTATCATATATTTTTACATTAAGCGTATCCGGTATAAATCCTGCTCCTATCCCCTGTATTTTATGCGGTCCAGCTTTGCCCCTAGATAATACTGGAGAATCTTCTGGTTCAACTGCTACTATTTCAATTTTAGGATTTTTTGATTTTAAAAATTCACCTGTTCCTGTTATTGTACCGCCAGTACCAACTCCTGCTACAAATACATCCACCTTTCCATCTGTATCTTCCCATATCTCCGGTCCAGTAGTATTTTTATGAACTTCAGGGTTTGCAGGATTTACAAATTGTCCAGGTATAAAAGAATTTGGATATTCTTTTGATAATTCTTCAGCTTTTGCAATAGCGCCTTTCATTCCTTTAGCGCCCTCAGTTAATACAAGTTCCGCTCCATAAGCTTTCATAAGATTGCGGCGTTCTATGCTCATTGTTTCAGGCATTGCAATAATCAACCTGTACCCTCTTGCAGCTGCTACTGATGCTAAACCTATTCCGGTATTGCCGCTCGTAGGTTCAATTATTACCGTATCTTTATTAATAATACCTTTTTTCTCAGCTTCATTAATCATAGCAACGGCAATCCTATCCTTTACACTGCCTGCCGGATTAAAATATTCAAGCTTTGCTATAATATTGGCCTGTAAATTATTTTGTTTCATATAATTATTTAATTTTAATAATGGAGTTTTTCCTATTAATTGAGTGAGACTATCATAAATTCTTGCCATTATTTATCCTCCCATTATTCTTATAAAATACTTTATTAATAGTATAAAGTATTATCTACTTATTGTAAAATTTTATTCTTAATATATATTTACTAAATCAAATTATAATTCATACTTGTTTGGTATGGATTATATGATCTTATATAAGATATGTCAAGAGTCAAAAGCAAAAATATAAGGACAGTATTTAATCTGTCCTTATATTTAATCTAATATTTAAAAATTATTTCCATTATATCCCCAATACTGCACTTCTTCATATTTTATATATATCTGCACAGGATCTATACCTAATACTTCATGCAATATTTCAGTTATCTCACCAGTCATATTATCATATGATTTTCTATCAGCACGGCCATATAGTTTTACTTCAACAAATGCCATCGCCTGACTATTATCGCCTCTAAAATAAAGCCTGCATTTATCTTCAAATCCAATCATAAGCCAATTTTCACTTTTCCCTATACATTGTGC
>CALWVB010000012.1 GCA_944384895.1 uncultured Clostridia bacterium
TTTTATATTAAAAATTTTTATTATACAGCAGTTCGAAACGGGATTTATGATCAGATTAGTAAAACTGCTCCTAACTTAGCTACCTATCTTTCAGGCGATACAACAAGATTTGAAAATGGCGCAAGAGAAATAATAGAATCATTTGATAATAAAGAATCAGTCGAAATGATGGTAATTAATAAATATGGCAAAGTATTGGTTACTACAAGCGGTTTTTTGCCGTCATCTGAACCAATGCCAGATTATAAAGAGACAGTGCAAAGTGGAAAAACCAGTATGTGGATAGGAAATCTTACTACTGGAGAAAAAGTTCTTGCAGTAACAACAGCTTTTAAAAACAGCGCTACAGGAGAATTAATCGGCAGCATAAGATATATAGTATCGTTAAGCCCGGCTGACAGGCAAATTACTATATATATACTTATATCTTTTTCTATCGCTTTAGCTATAATATTTTTTGTTGTAATATCAGGCGTATATTTTATAAATTCTATTGTACGTCCTGTGCGTGAAGTTGGGCAATCTGCAAGATTAATCGCTATGGGAGATTTTGATGTAAGGATTGAACGAAGATATAATGATGAAATAGGCGATTTATGTGATACTATAAATTATATGGCTGGCGAATTAGGTTCTGCAGAAAAAATGAAAAATGATTTTATATCATCAGTTTCACATGAACTGCGTACACCATTAACAGCTATAAAAGGCTGGGGTGAAACATTAAAAGCAGTAGGTCCGGAAAATGAACAGACATTTAAAAAAGGTATGGATGTTATAATAAATGAATCGGAACGCTTATCAGGTATTGTAGATGAATTATTAGATTTTTCACGTATACAAAGCGGACGTTTAAAAATAATGTTTAATAAAATTGATCTGTTAGCTGAACTTGAAGAAGTTATTTTTATTTTTATGGAACGTTCAAAACGCGATGGCATAACATTAACGTTTAATGAACCGGAAAATATTTCTCCAATTATAGGAGATGGAAACAGATTAAGACAGGTATTTATTAATATTTTAGATAATGCTTTTAAATATTCAAATCCAGGCGGACATGTAACTGTTACTATAGCCGAAATAAATGATAAAGCTGTTGTAACAGTAAAAGATGAAGGTATTGGTATCTCAGAAGAAGATTTACCAAAAATCAAAGAAAAATTTTATAAGGCAGATCAAACAAGAAGAGGTTCCGGTATAGGCCTTGCTATTGCTGATGAAATAATAAGGCTCCATAGCGGTACAATTGAAATTACAAGCAAAGTTAATATTGGTACTACTGTTGTTATATCACTTCCTGTATATAAGGAACAGTTTTAAATAGATTAAAATTTATAATAATTTAGGAGATGGATACATGTCAAAAAAACCAAAGAGGCAATTTACATCAATTGGCGGACAGGCTCTTATAGAAGGTATTATGATGAAAGGTCCTACAAGAACTGCATTATGCTGCCGTTTACCGGATGGAACTATCAGCACAGAAGAATTAAAATCAAATCCTTTACGTAATAGATATAAAATCTTTAAAATACCTCTGCTTAGAGGTATTGCTGGGTTTATTGATTCTATGGTTGAAGGATATAAAGCATTAATGAAATCAGCAGAAAATGCTGGTATGGATTTGGAAGAGGAAGAATTATCTCCTTTTGAAAAGAAAATCAGTAATCTTTTAGGTGATAAATTATTTTCTGTAATAAGCTCAATAGCAGCTGTTTTAGGTATTGTTTTAGCATTAGGTTTATTCTTTTTCCTTCCAATATTAATGTTTAATGGATTACAATATTTAATTAATTTTATAGCTGGCCATGAAATATCAATAGCTGGTTACAGAGCATTATTTGAAGGTGTAGTTAAGATACTCATTTTCATTGGATATGTAGCGCTTGTATCTAAAATGAAAGATATCCGACGGGTATTTGAATATCATGGAGCAGAACATAAAACAATATTTTGTTATGAAGCAAAGCTTCCATTAACAGTTGAAAATGTAAAAATACAATCCCGTTTTCATCCAAGATGCGGTACCAGCTTTATAATTGTTATGCTTATTGTTGGTATTGCAGTTTCATATGTTATATCAAGTCTTACTACTATAGACGATAATACAATTTTATGGTTTATAATAAAAATATTAATGCTTCCTATTATTATGGGGCTTGGATATGAATTTATAAAATTTGCCGGTAAACATGATAATATTGTAACCAGAATATTATCCGCTCCAGGTTTATGGATGCAAAGGCTTACTACAAAAGAACCTGACGCTAGTCAAATTGAAGTTGCTATTGCAGCCTTAAATGCAGTCGATCCAAATCAACCTAATCCATTTGAAGTAAAAAATGAGGAAAGTACTGAAGTTAACTCAGTATCTGAAAATGTCAATAGTGATAACATAATAGAACCGGAAAATATTCAAAATACAGAAACTTCAAACAGTACTCAAACAGGAGAAAAAATATAATGCGGGTAAATGAAGCGTATAAAATATCTGTAGATAGCTTAAAAAAGTCAGGGTGTCAAAGCCCTGACTTTGATGCTATGTGTCTATTAGAAAATGCTTTTGGCTTTACACGCACAAAAATCTTACAGATATGGCTTGATGAAATACCTGAAGATATTTTTAAACGGTATATAGATGATATTAATAAAAGAGCAAATAAAATACCATTGCAATATATAATAGGCTCATGGGAATTCATGGGGCTAAATTTTTCTATAGGACCTGGTGTGTTAATACCTCGTGCAGATACAGAAATATTAGTTGAGACAGCTATTGATTATTTAAAATCCAACAATATCAAAAATCCGGACATTATAGATTTATGTTCTGGTAGCGGTGCTATTGCCATTTCAATAGCTGAGTTTGTAGAAAAATCTAATGTTACAGCTTTAGAATTATCTGATGATGCACTTGAATATTTGCAGTTTAATAATAAAATACATAATAATAAAATAAATATAATAAAACATGATATTTTAATCCCATATGAATCAGATATAAAATATAACTGCATAGTATCCAATCCACCATATATATCAAAAAACGATATGCAAGAGCTTATGGAAGAAGTAAAATATGAGCCGCAGATGGCTTTATACGGCGGTATAGATGGTCTTGATTTTTACAGAGCGATTATACAAAATTGGATACAAAACCTTGAATCTGGCGGGTTAATTGCATTTGAAATAGGTAAAGGGCAGCATATTGACATTGCGGAAATGTTGTCTAAGGCAGAGATTAAAAATATATTTATGAAACAAGATTTATCCGGAATTATACGGGTTGTAGGAGGATATAAGACTTGATTTATTCTTAATTTATTCAGTTAAAATGAAATTATTATACTAAAAAATTTCATAATATGTTATTTTAGTTAAAAATTGTAGTTGATATATTAATAAAAATACAATATAATAGTGTCTGGATAAAATTTAAATAAATACATGATTTTAGGGTGGTATATTAAATGTATCTAATCAAAGAAAAAAGGCGTCTTAATTCATCAATGACTTTAATGTCTATTCAGGCGCCGCTTATTGCAAAGAAAGCTAAAGCAGGGCAATTTATTATTTTGCGTATTAATGATTTCGGAGAACGTATACCTCTTACAATTGCTGATTGCGATATTGATAAAGGTACAGTTACGATAATATTTCAAAAGGTTGGTAAAACAACTTATGAACTTGATCAGCTTGAACAAGGAGATAGTATACAGGATTTTGTAGGCCCATTAGGTTTGCCAACTGAGCTTGAAGGATATAAAAAAGCTGCTGTGATCGGCGGCGGCGCTGGATGTGCTATTGCTTATCCATCAGCAAAAGCATTACATAATATGGGCGCTCATGTTGATATGATAGCTGGTTTTAGAAATAAAGATATAATAATACTTGAAGATGAAATGTCTGCTGTATGCGATAATCTTTATATAACAACAGATGACGGTTCAAACGGTAATAAAGGATTTGTAACAGATGTTCTAAAAAAACTTATAGAAAATGGCGAACAATATGATTTAGTTATTGCAATAGGTCCAATGCCAATGATGAAAGCTGTTTGTAATTTAACTAAAGAATATAATATAAAAACCATAGTCAGCATGAATCCTATTATGATTGACGGTACCGGTATGTGCGGCGGCTGCCGTATAAAAGTAGGCGGAGAGATGAAATTCGCCTGTGTAGACGGTCCGGATTTTGACGGGCATGAAGTAGATTTTGATGAAGCTATGGAACGTTTGGCTATGTATAAAAAAGAAGAAAAGCAATCTATGGACCATGCTTGTAAATTAGGTCTTGGAGGTGGCAAAAATGCCTAATATGGCTCTTAAAAAAACTCCTATGCCTGAACAACAGCCCAGTATAAGAAATAAAAATTTTTCTGAGGTTGCTACAGGTTATACAAAAGAAATGGCTGTTGAAGAAGCTAAACGCTGTCTTAATTGTAAACATAAACCATGTGTAACAGGATGTCCGGTTTCTGTTAGAATACCAGAATTTATAAAAGCTGTTGCCCAGGAAGATTTTGCTTTAGCTTATAAAATTATAAAATCTACTAATTCTTTGCCTGCTGTATGTGGCAGAGTATGTCCTCAGGAAACACAATGTGAATCAAAATGCGTTCGAGGCATAAAAGGCGAACCTGTAGCTATTGGACGGTTAGAACGCTTTGTTGCTGACTGGGCTATGGAGAATATTGAAAAGAAAACAGAAAAAGTTAAATCAAATGGACATAAAGTTGCTATAATCGGTTCCGGCCCAGCAGGTCTTACATGCGCTGGGGATTTAGCTTCACTTGGTTATGAAGTAACAGTATTTGAAGCTTTACATACTCCTGGAGGCGTGTTAATGTATGGAATCCCGGAATTCAGGCTTCCTAAAGCCGTTGTACAAGCTGAAGTAGACGGCCTCCGAGATATGGGTGTTGATATCCAGACTAATATGGTAATTGGTAAAATTCTTACTATTGACGAATTATTTGAAGATGGATATGAAGCAGTTTTTGTAGGATCCGGAGCAGGACTTCCTAACTTTATGAAAATTGAAGGAGAAAGTTTATTAGGCGTATATTCAGCTAATGAATTTTTAACTCGTATCAATCTCATGAAAGGTTATAAGGATGAATATGATACGCCTATTAAGAAGGTTAAATCAGTAGCTGTAGTTGGCGGCGGTAATGTTGCTATGGATGCTGCAAGATGTGCTAAACGTCTTGGTGCTGAAAATGTATATATTGTTTATCGTCGTTCTGAAGCTGAAATGCCTGCACGTTTAGAAGAAATACATCATGCAAAAGAAGAAGGCATTGAATTTAAACTTCTTACCAATCCTATTAAAATTTTAGGCGATGATAAAGGCTTTGTTAATAAAATAGAATGTGTTGAAATGGAACTTGGCGAGCCGGATGCATCAGGTAGACGCAGGCCTATTGAAAAGAAAGGTTCCAATTTTACTCTTGACGTTGATTGTGTTGTTATTGCTATAGGTAATTCGCCAAATCCTTTAATCAGAACAACAACACCTGGTATTGAGGCCAATAAACGCGGCTGTTTAATTGTAGATGAAGATTCCCTTAAAACTACACGCAACGCTGTTTATGCCGGTGGTGATGTTGTAACTGGTGCTGCTACTGTTATTCTAGCTATGGGTGCTGGTAAACAAGCGGCTAAATCTATTGATGAATATATAAAATCTAAATAGACATTATAAATTTAATAAATAACCACCGGTCAAACGGGTGGTTTGCTCATCCCTATAAGGGGTAGTTTCCGGCCAGCGCCTAAAGACGCTGGCTTTCACTTTGTTTAAGCCTATTGCCTTTACCTCATTTGCCGCCCCTTAAATGGCGTTGTATTACTTGCTACCTTTGAAAGGGTCTTCATACTCTCGTACATTCAATTTATCGAGTGCTATATCGTGCTTCTCTTGCTCCTTCTATGTATTTCCGTATTGTTGCTTCATTAAGTCCTACTGTACTTACATAGTAAGCCTCTGCCCTAAAATGTCTGTTTCCGTACTTATACTTTAAATTTTTGTGTTTATCAAATATCATCAATGCACTTTTGCCTTTTAAGTATCCCACAAAACTTGACACACTTATTTTGGGTGATATACTTAACAATAGATGTGCATGGTCGGGGCATCATATTTCCTTCCAGTATTTCTACTCCTTTGTATTTACACAGTATTCTTATGATTACTTGTAAATCTGCTCTATACTGCCCATATATTGTTTTTCTACGGTACTTAGGTATGAAAGCTATGCTATCCTAAATCAAACAATATATAAAAATATGCATTTATAATAAAGAAAATATTTTAGGTTATGTTATCGTAAATAAGGGGGCGCCTGCGTGCAACCATATAAAATATGGTTGCCAAATGCAAAATAATTTGATAAATAAAGATGATGGATATTTAAGGGAATTAGATTCTCTTTATAACTCAGTATAAATATTTTAGAAATTATTTTGCGTAAAGCGCATCTTTAGATGCGCTGCGCAGGCGCCCCCAATAAATGGTGCTTTTACATTATCTTTTCGTTTTTATTTTAGCTTTATTATAAATTCTTTATTTTAGATGATTTAAATCATCTTAGAAAACACTATGTGATACTTACACATCCATTTAACTCACCTTTCTTTTTTGCAATAAGCCTAAATATTTTATTGTATCACGAAGGTGAGTTTTTTGATTTAACGCTTTGTCGCCCACCCGCATAGCGGGTGTTTTTTGTTTCGTGCCTTGCGCACTCTACTGTCTAAAGATACTAGTATAAAAAAATCCACTGAATTTTTCAGTGGATTTTTTTATTATTCTTTTTTTAGATTGTCCTCAGTAATTGTAATTTTGACATTGATTAATGCATAACATTTATTGGGACGGTGATATAAAATGAATAATGAAATTGAAAGACCATATAGAACATCAGCTAATCACAGAATGAACAGGCAAAAAAAGCCTGAAGATAAGAAAAATGAACGTTTGCCATTATATGTACAACTAATTGTTTGTACTGTTATAATATCTGCTGCTTTAATATTTAGATTTGCTGATACCGGAAGCTTTGAATATATGCGCGAGCAATATACGGATGCAATGTCACAACAGATTGATTTATTAAAATTTGATGCAATAGAAACATTTTTTTCAACAAATGAGAATACGGTAGCTGCCAGTTCATCAGGAACAGCAAATATTAAAAATGGAGTAGAAGCAGTAAGACCAGGAAATGATAAAAGCAATTTAGCTTTAGCTATGACAAGCCAATCCAGTTCACAGATAAGTTCAGGTGCTTCAAGTGAAATGGTATCATCACAGGAAAATAAGATTGTATTTCAACCGCCTGTAGAAGATGCTGTTATTACATCTGCATATGGTTTGCGTGAAATGGATGGGCAATCTGATTTCCATAAAGGTATGGATTTTGCAGTACCATTTGGGACGCCTATAACTGCTGTTATGGCAGGAACAGTTATAGAAACAGGTGAATCAAATAGTTATGGCAATTATATAGTTGTTGAACATGAAAATGGTATAAAGACGAGATATGCTCATTGCAGTTCTATACAGGCTTCTGAAAATGATAAAGTTACCGATCAGGATGTTATAGCTTTTGCCGGTTCATCCGGAGATTCTACTGGACCTCATGTACATCTTGAAGTAGAGATAGACGGAGCTACAGTTGATCCGGAAGAATTTTTCGATAAAGCATCACTTAAATATAATTAAAGGTACTTATTATATGTCATTTAATCATAAAAATACAATACAAATATCAGTATCGGTTTATTTTGCTGCTTTTGCAGCAGCTATGCTTATAATTGATACAACAGGTGTCGCAGCAATAGCTTTTTTATCCGCTATCTTGCATGAAATAGGACATTTAATAGTAATAATTTTATTTGGCAGTCCGCCTAAAAGTATAAATTTTAAGACAACTGGAATGCAAATAATAAACCGTCCTGATATTGATTTAAGTTATAGCAGGGATATTGTTGTATGTTTAGCAGGCCCTGCTATAAATTTGTTTGTATTTATAATGTTTTATTCAGTTGATGAATTAACTGCCATAATCAATTTATTTTTAGCAATATTTAATTTATTGCCTGTTATGCATTTAGACGGTGGCAGAGCTATATATTGCTTTTTATGTAAAGTAATAAGTCACCATGCAGCGGAAATTATAATTAATATATTATCTTTAGCTGTTATAATCCCTTTAACTATTTTGGGAATTTATATTTTTCTTAAAACAGGTTATAATTTCAGTCTTTTAATTGCATCAATTTATTTAATAATTTTATTTATAAAAAAACGTTAGGCCTTGCCATTATATAGGGGTTCTTCCAATGGATTTAAATTGTAATATTATTGTATTGAATATATTGATATGATATAATAATATCAAATAAAGACGTAAAGGAGGCGTGTTTATTTTTATGGATGTTATGATATTTATCTGGCTTGGTGCAATTGTATTATTTTGTATTGCTGAAGCTATTACTACTCAGCTCATTGCAATATGGTTTGTCGCCGGTTCAGTCGGAGCATTAATAGCTAGTTTATGCTCAGCTTCTTTATGGCTGCAGTTAATAATATTTGTAATTTTATCTGGAATTTTTGTTGTTGCAACACGCCCATTGGCTAAAAAATTTATTAATTCACAAAAAGTGAAAACAAATGCTGACAGAATAATAGGCATGACTGCTATTGTTACCGAACCTATTAATAATACTGAGGGAAAAGGACAAGCTAAAGTTGAAGGCCAAATTTGGACTGCGCGTTCTTCAGATAACCAGGTTATTCCAGCTGGCGAACAAGTAATTATTGAGAGTATAAACGGTGTAAAAATTATTGTATCCAAAAAATAATATATTTATATAATTTTAAGGAGGATAAAATATGCCTTTTGAAATTAATTTTGTTTTAATTGGTATAATTGCTTTAGTAATAATTGCTATTATTATTTTAATATCAAATATAAAAATCGTTCCTCAAGCTTATGCATATGTTATTGAAAGCCTTGGTGCGTATAAAGAAACATGGAGTACTGGTCTTCATTTTAAAGTACCATTTTTTCAAAAAGTTGCAAAGGTTGTTTCTTTAAAAGAACAAGTTGCAGATTTTCCACCTCAACCGGTTATCACAAAAGATAATGTAACAATTCAAATTGATACGGTTATATTTTTCCAAATCACTGATCCAAAGCTGTATACATACGGCGTTGAACGTCCGTTGTCAGCTATTGAAAATTTATCGGCTACTACTCTTAGAAATATTATTGGCGACTTGGAGCTTGACAGTACTTTAACTTCCCGTGATGTTATTAATTCTAAAATACGTTCTATTCTTGATGAAGCTACTGATCCATGGGGTATTAAAGTAAACCGTGTAGAACTTAAAAATATCATTCCACCGCGTGAAATTCAGGATGCTATGGAAAAACAGATGAAAGCTGAACGTGAACGCCGTGAATCTATCCTTAAAGCTGAAGGTGAAAAACGCAGCCAGATTCTTGTTGCTGAAGGTCATAAGGAATCTGCTATATTAAGAGCAGAAGCTGTTAAAGAAGCTAAAATCCGTGAAGCAGAAGGTGAAGCTCAGGCGATTATGCAGGTTCAAAAGGCACTTGCTGATTCTATTGAACTGCTTAATAAAGCAAATCCTCGTGAATCTGTTGTTGCTATAAAAAGCCTTGAAGCATTTGCAAAGGCTGCTGATGGAAAAGCTACAAAGATTATTATTCCATCAAATATTCAGTCAATGGCTGGACTTGCTACATCACTTAAAGAACTTATTGTTGATGATAAAAATCCAGGCCAATAGTAATTGTAATATATTACAAAATATTCTATTTTAAATCTCATTTAATATTATAATACGACAAAGTTTTTACAATTATTATATTATCTGTTGTTTTTTACAGCAAACTAAAATAAAATATATTTATTGATATTTTTAAGGAGGCGGCTATAGATGATATCTCAGTGTTTCTGCTATATTCATAGCCTTCCTTCTGGCATTTTTATCTATTAATCGGCTTAGAATATAATAAGGCTGCGCCATAATTTTGGTTGCAGCCTTAACGTTTGTTATTTTAATTTTTATATTAATATTTATAAGGCTTCGGGAGGTAAATTAAAAATGAATGATATTAAAAAAGTTGCAGTAATTATGGGAAGCGACAGTGACCTTCCAATTGTCAGCGGCGCTATAAAAGAATTAGAAAAATATGGCGTCCCATATGAAGCTCATGTATGTTCTGCTCACCGTACTCCTAAAATTGCTGCTGAATTTGCAGCAAATGCACAGGATAATGGCTTTGGTGTTATTATAGCAGCAGCGGGAAAAGCTGCACATTTAGCCGGAGTATTAGCCGGTAATACTACTTTACCTGTTATCGGAATTCCTGTAAAAGCTTCTGAGCTTGATGGTATGGATGCATTATTAGCTACAGTTCAGATGCCTCAAGGAGTACCAGTAGCAACTGTAGCAATAAACGGAGCTGCAAACGCAGCAATACTTGCAATTCAGATGCTTGCTATAAATAATACTGAACTTCAAAATAAGTTAAAACAATCAAAAGAAGATATGATAGCTGGAGTTATCAAAAAGGATAAAGCATTACAGGAAAAATTAAAAGATATATAATATATAATTATTATGCATTTGGAGGATGTAAATAATGATAAACAGCTACAGCGACAGTTATAAAAAAGCAGGGGTTGATGTAACTGCCGGATATAGAGCAGTTGAATTAATGAAAGAACATGTTGCCCGTACAAAGATACCAGGCGTTTTGTCTGGAATAGGTGGTTTTGGCGGATTATTTGAGCTTGACCTTGATGGTATGACAAAACCTGTTCTTGTATCAGGTACAGACGGCGTTGGTACAAAATTGAAAATTGCATTTTTAGTGGACAAGCATGATACTGTAGGAATTGACTGCGTTGCTATGTGCGTTAATGATATAGTATGCAGCGGTGCAAAACCTCTTATATTTTTAGATTACATAGCAGTAGGTAAAAACATCCCAGAACGTATCGCTTCTATTGTATCAGGCGTTGCTGAAGGTTGCGTACAGGCAGGCTGCGCGTTAGTTGGCGGGGAAACGGCTGAAATGCCGGGATTTTATGCAGCCGATGAATATGATTTAGCGGGTTTTTCAGTAGGAGCAGTGGATAAAAGCAAGATTATCGACGGTAGTAAAGTAATGCCAGGCGACGCTTTAATTGGTGTTGCTTCTTCAGGCGTACATTCTAATGGTTTTTCTTTAGTTAGAAAAGTATTTGATATTGAAAGCGGTATAATTAACAGCCAAATTGATGAATTAGGATGCAGATTAGGCGAATGTCTTCTTACTCCTACAAAAATATATGTAAAACCTCTCTTAGAGCTTATTTCTAAAATTGATGTTCATGCTATATCTCATATAACAGGCGGCGGTTTTTATGAAAATATCCCGCGTATGTTAAAAGATGATTTAGGCGCTGATATAGAAAAGAAATCAGTTCCTGCACTTCCTATTTTTGATTTGATACAGCGTACAGGCAATATACCTGAACATGATATGTATAACACATTTAATATGGGTATGGGATTATGTATAGCAGTATCAAATGATAAAGCAGATGAAGCTGTACGTATATTAAATGCATGCGGTGAAAGAGCTTTTATTGCCGGTACTGTTACTGATAAACATACAGGTGTTGAAATAAAATAACAACGGGGTAAATATCTATGAAAAATATAGCTGTATTAGTATCAGGAGGCGGTACTAACTTGCAGGCGCTTATTGATGCCGCAAATAATGGCGAAATAATAAACGGGAAAATTGCCTGCGTTATATCAAGCCGTGATAATGTTTATGCTTTGCAACGCGCTAAAAACGCTGATATTCCAGCGGAAGTTGTAAGCCGTAAGTCTTTTTCATCAGCAGAACAGTTTGATGAAGCTTTATTAAAATGTATAAAAAAATATAATGCCGATATAATTGTGATGGCAGGATTTCTTTGTATAGTCGGACAAAATATCATAAAAGAATATCCTAATAAAATTATTAATATTCATCCGTCGTTAATACCATCTTTTTGCGGCGATGGCTTTTATGGCCTTAAAGTACATAAAGCAGCATTGGATTACGGCGTAAAAGTTTCCGGAGCTACAGTTCATTTTGTAAATGAAATAACTGACGGCGGAACAATTATACTTCAAAAGGCTGTTGAAATCCAAGAAGGCGATACTCCGGAAATATTACAAAAAAGAATTATGGAACAGGCTGAATGGAAGCTGCTTCCTAAAGCTGTATCACTTGTATGCCAGGATAAAGTTAAAGTAATAGGTAACAGGACAATAATAGAGGAATAAATAATATTTTAAAATATAGGGAGGATTATTGAATAATGAACAGACGTGCAATTATCAGTGTATCCGACAAAACAGGCGTAGTAGACTTTGCAAAAAGCCTTACTGAATTGGGTTTTGAGGTGCTTTCTACAGGCGGTACATCTAAAGTATTAACTGAAGCTGGTATAAAAGTTACAAATGTTTCAGATGTAACAGGTTTTCCTGAATGTTTGGATGGAAGAGTAAAAACTTTGCATCCTATGATTCATGCGGGCATACTTGCTATGCGTTCAAATCCGGAACATATGCAGCAGCTTGAAAAATTAGGCGTTACTCCTATCGATGTTGTTGCTATTAATCTTTATCCATTTAAACAAACAATATTAAAACCGGATGTAACTTTAGAAGATGCTATTGAAAATATAGATATAGGCGGACCTACTATGATAAGGGCTGCAGCTAAAAACTGGCAGGATGTAGCTGTTATAGTCGACCCTAATGATTATGCTAAGGTTATTGAAGAATATAAACAGAATAATGAAGTAAGCCGTGAAACAAAATTTGCTCTTGCCGGTAAAGTATTCGATCATACAGCGGCATATGACGCGCTTATTTGTAACTATCTTCGTAAGCAGAGGGGAGAGGAACAATTCCCTGAAACTGCAACATTTACATATGAAAAGGTTCAAGATATGCGCTATGGCGAAAATCCTCATCAGCCGGCTGCATTCTATCGTGAAGTAGGCAATCATAATAATACAATTGATGCAGCTGAACAGCTTCACGGTAAAGAATTATCTTATAATAATATCAACGATGCTAACGGCGCGCTTGATTTATTAAAAGAATTTGGCTGGGAAGTACCTACAGCTATCGGTGTAAAACATGCCAATCCATGCGGCGTAGGTATTGGTAAGGATATTCATGAAGCTTATCTTAAAGCGTATGAATCAGATCCAGTTTCAATATTCGGCGGTATTGTAGCTCTTAATAGGCCTGTTGATTTAGCTACAGCTCAGGAATTAGCTAAAATTTTCCTGGAAATAATTATAGCTCCTGATTTTGATAAAGACGCTTTAGAAGTACTTACTAAAAAGAAAAATATTAGGTTGTTAAAATTACCAAAATGTGCTGATGCTAATTCATCTGAACTGCTTGATATGAAAAAGGTAGCAGGCGGATTATTAGTACAAAGACTTGATACAAAATTATTAGGCGATGAATTAAAGGTAGTAACAGACCGCGCTCCAACAGATGCTGAAATGGAACAGTTATTATTCGCATGGAAAATTGTTAAACATACAAAATCAAATGGTATAGCCCTTGCTAAAGACGGACATTCTGTAGGTATTGGACCAGGTCAAACTAATAGAATTACTGCATTAGAACTTGCTATAAAATACGGCGGTGAAAATGTAAAAGGTTCTGTTATGGCAAGCGATGCTTTCTTCCCATTCTCCGATTGTGTTGAAGCTGCTGCAAAAGCTGGTATAACAGCTATTATTCAGCCAGGTGGATCAATTAGAGATGAAGACAGTATTAAAGCCTGTAATGAAGCTGGAATCGCTATGGTATTTACCGGAATGAGGCATTTTAAACACTAATCCCCTTTTTTATGGAGGTAAAATTTTATTATGGATATTTTAATGATAGGCAGCGGCGGCCGTGAACATGCTCTCATTAGGCAGTTAAATAAAAGCGCTAAGGTTAATAAGATATATTGTGCTCCAGGTAATGGTGGAATATCAAGAGAAGCAGAATGTTTTAATGTAAGCGCTACAGATATCCCAGGCGTTGTACAGCTTGCTAAACAATTAAAGCCTGATATGGTTTTTGTTGCTATGGATGATCCTTTAGTTGCAGGTATGGTTGATGAATTAAATAAAGCTGGTTTTAGAGCATTTGGACCGGATAAAAAAGCCGCTATAATTGAAGGAAGTAAAGTTTTTTCTAAAAATCTTATGAAAAAATATAATATTCCAACAGCGGGATATGATGTATTTGATAATGCCCAAGATGCATTAAATTTTATAGAAAAACAGAATAAATATCCTACTGTTATTAAAGCTGACGGTCTTGCATTAGGTAAAGGAGTAATTATTGCAGAAAATTATGATATGGCTAAAGATGCTGTAAAATCCATTATGGAAGATAAAATCTTTGGCCAGTCAGGCAATAAAGTAGTAGTAGAAGAATTTATAGAAGGTCCTGAAGTGTCTGTACTTTCCTTCTGTGACGGTAAAACTGTTGTGCCTATGGTATCTTCAAAAGATCATAAACGTGCTTATGACGGCAATAAAGGACCAAATACAGGCGGTATGGGTACAGTAAGTCCTAATCCATATTATGATGGCCAGATGGCTAAACGCTGTATGGATGAAATATTTATTCCAACAGTTAAGGCTATGGCTAATGAAGGACGTCCGTTTAAAGGTTGTCTTTATTTTGGTCTTATGCTTACAAAAGACGGTCCAAAAGTAATCGAATATAACTGTCGGTTTGGGGATCCAGAAGCTCAGGTTGTGTTACCACGATTAAAAACAGATATTATTGATATTCTTAATGCAGTCATAGATGAACGTTTGGACGAAATTAATATTGAGTGGTCGGATGAAGCATGTGCCTGCGTTGTTATGGCATCCGGTGGTTACCCTAAATCATATAAGAAAGGTATAGAAATTACTGGTCTTAATGATGATGGACAGATTGAAGGCGCTATAGTTTATCATGCTGGAACAGCATATAAAGACGGTAAATTTTATACTAACGGCGGTAGGGTATTAGGTATTACAGCTACAGGAAAAACTCTTGATGATGCGCTTGATAAAGCATATGGAGCTGTTAAACGTATACATTTTGATGGAAATGAATATCGTACTGATATAGGTAAAATAAAATAGAAAGATTATATTCAGTAACGTTTAAAGCTAACGTTTAAGAAAAAAAGAGGGGACACCCGCGGGCGGCTATTTAGCCGCCCCTGCATTTGCAGGGAATGCATCTTTTGAGATGCATTCCGCGGGCGTCCCTCCCTCTTTATCTCAGGTACATTTTTATAGCTCTTTAACATAGTACTACCCGTTTATATAGATAAAATATTTATTCACTTTTCTAAGATAATTTAAATCACTCAAAACAAAAGAATAAATAATAAACTAAGATAAAAAATGAAAAGATAATGTAAAAGTACCGATTATGGAGGCGCCTGCGCAGCGCATCTAAAGATGCGCTTTACGCAAAATAATTTCTTAAATACTAAGGCTGAGTTAAAAAGAGAAACTAGTATTATCTTAAATGCTCATCATATTTATATAGAAAATTATTTTGCATTTGGCAACCATATGAAATATGGTTGCACGCAGGCGCCCCCTTTTTTTACGGTAACGTAACCTGAAATGTTTTCTTTAATATATATTGCAATTTTTACTTTCATTTTTATATATTGTTTGATTTGAGATAATATAGCTTTAAGTATTCTTCATACGTTAAAAATATAAAAATAAAAAAATCAATCCCTTAAGATTAATTAATTTTTGAGGGATTGATTTTTTTATTATGTCTACTTAAAATTATTATATTAATTTTCTAATCATATTAATTTATTTAGCTGCATATTTATTTTATAAACAATCACGGACAAAATTATTATAATTTTAATATATAAGGAGTGTTTATAATATGGGACTTCCAGCTAAAATTATATTAATAGCTTTAGGCGTTATATTACTAATAATGCTGATATGGTCAATAATAAAAACGGGAAAACCATTTAAAGCAATTGTTAAGACATGTGCAACAGGTATTGGAGCACTTGCTGCAATAAATTTATTAGGCGTTTTTACCGGAGTAACTATACCGCTAAATACTATTAGTTTAGTAGGAGTATCAGTTCTTGGAGCCCCAGGCGCCGCTGCTTTATTATTAGCTAATCTTGTATTTAAATAATAAAGATTTCTATTCAGCGTGGTTAAAATATTCTGTAAATGCTTCTATATCACCTGTTAAAAGGGCTACAACAGAGTGAAATACTAAACTTGGATCAGTTTTTATAAGCTGGTTTTTTATAATATCTGCAGTCTCCTTATTAGGTACAAGCAATTTTATTGTTGTAAGCTCTAAATTGCCGTCGTTTATAGTACAATATAGATAACAGCTATTATTTTCTTGTTTAAATTCAAAATTAGTTTCACGTTCACGTTTTATTATAGTAAGTATATCCATAGCAGCTTTAGTTGCTTTTTCTCTAACAGTACGAGGCAAAGATGATTCAAGTTGTGAAATAATTGTATTGCCTGAATCAGTTAGCTGCAAATAGATAAAATCTTTTGTTTCTGATTCAATAATATGACCTTTACTAAGAAGATTATTAATTGCATCATGCATTTCAAAATAATTAGCTAATCCATCTTTTACTGCTGATTCTACAATAGTTTCCCTGGATAACTTACCATATGATTTTAATAAATAACAAACTAATAATTTTATCTGGTCTGTATTATTAAGTCCGCCTGGTACAACTCCAGCCGTAGATGCATTTATTTCCAAATTATCTGCCTCCTTTTTTTATTATATTACAATTGATTTGACAGTATAATTAATGGGTAATATAATAAAATCAGTAATTTTATAATATTAATAATAATTAGGATGCGTGTTTAATGTGAATAATAATATAAATGATATTAATGTTGCATGGCCTAAAATAAAACGCTCGTCTAAAATGATATATGATAGGGGAGGGTTTTATAATCAGCCAAGATTGAGGATACAAAAAGACGGCTGGATTATAACAGCTACTATTATATCATCAATTAATTCAAAATTAATAACTACTGATTATACAAGTATTAGAGCTGTTTATATCCCATGCGTCCCATATAAACTTTCTATAGACAGCGAAGGTATGTTCACATATAATTCCGGTGAAGATAATCTTGAAAAAGTTGTTACCGGGTTTAATGATTTTGATAGATTATTTGATATATATTCTTCTGATATTAATATAACAAAAACTTTTTTAAAAGATTATAAAATTAAAAATGGAATCTCTCAAATAACAGATGTTCATATTAAAATGCCTGTTAAACCATTTGTATTTGAAAATTATAAAAATAATGAACAAATATTATGTTATGAATCAAAAGGTATTATATTAAATCCAAATGATATATATAAAATTATGCTTTCTTTAATAAAAATTCTTAATATCCTTTATAATAACAAAATTATTGATAAACCTAAAATATTAAGTGGAACTTCTTTATAAATCTTACAGCTATAACTGATAAAAATGTTATGGCTGTTTTTTATATAATTTTTTTATTTTATTATATAATCAATCACTTTCTGAGTAATATATGCAGCGGCAGTTGCTGATAAAGAAACTGTTAATAAACCTTTTTTAAAAAATGCTAATAATAGTGCTACAGCCAAGGCTATACCTCCGGCTATCATACTAGATGTGGAATAAAGTATTTCAGGGAAGGTCATAGCTCCAAGTACTGCATATGGGACATAATCAAGAAATGATTTTATATAAATATTTTTAATTTTTTTCTTAAAAAATACCATAGGAACCATTCTTATAATATATGTAAGGGCAGCCATTATAAATATAGATATAAGTATTCTTGTATAATCCATTATTCAGGGTTATCCTCCATATCTTCATCTGCTTTTTTAGGAAACAGTAAAGCTCCAATTCCAGCAGCTATAACTGCGCATATTATAATCGACCAATTACTTATGGATTTAAAAATTGGGATATAATAAAGCAAACAAGAAATTGCAATAGAAATTATAACCACAAACATACAGGCAAAACTTTGCTTGCATGGAGGCACAATTATAGCAATAAACATGCCATATATAGCAACACTAAGAGCAGCTACTAAATCCATTGGTAGAATATTGCCTGCAAATGAACCAATTAATGTACCGCTTACCCATCCTATAACAGGCAACAATATAAGGCCATACATAAATTTATGCGTGATTATCCCTTTTTGTTGGGATGCTACTGCAAATATTTCATCAGTAATACCATAGGAGATTAATAATCTTCGTTTAAGTGTCATATCTTTACCCATTTTTTGAACTAGTGATAAAGACATTAACATATAACGTATATTTATAATAAATGTTGTTATAGCAATACTAATTATTGGAGCTTTTTCTAATATTAATTGTACTCCAGCTACTTGTCCTGCTGATGTTAAATTTGTTAAAGATATTAATCCATTTATCCAGGCAGGAAGGCCGCCATTTGATGCAGTTATACCAAATGCAAACGACACTGAAAGATACCCTAAAGCTATTGGAATGCCAGCTTTTAATCCATTGACAAAATCTTTGTCTAATTTCAACGATATATTCACTCCCGGATAATTTATCAAATAATAATTCTTTATTATTGTAAAATTATAAAACATTATTTTATCTTTTGCAACAAATTGCTATTATATAGTCGGTATATATTTGTTTTGTTATTTTACTTTTTTTAAAAATATGATATACTAATTTTAATTATATATTTAAATTATTATATTTATAAAAGGGTGTGATAACTTTGAAATTTTCATATTGTTTTGACAGCCATATACACAGCGATAATTCACCCGATGGAAATAATACTGTAAGCCATATATGCGAATCAGCAGTAGAAAAAGGACTGCAGGGTATAACAATAACAGATCATTGTGAAGTAAATCTCTTTTATAAAGATTTATATGATAGAACTGTAAGACAATCTTGTTTTGAAGTAAGTAAAGCAGCATCTGTGTTTAAAGATTTTATTGGTATTTTTCTTGGTATTGAATTAGGACAACCTTTACAAGATATCGCAGCAGCAGAAAAAGCTCTTACTTTAGGCCGCTTTGATTTTGTTATAGCATCTCTTCATAATGTAAGAGGCCAACCGGATTTTTATTATATTAATTATAATAAAGAAAATGTATATGATTTATTAGATGGTTATTATAATGAACTATTACAAATGGCTATGTGGAATGAATTTGATGTATTAGGCCATTTGACATATCCTTTAAGATATATTATAGGTGAACATGGTATAAGCGTAGATATGTCAAGATATGATAAAATCATTGATGAGATATTTACTGTACTTATCAAAAACGGTAAAGGTATAGAAATTAATACATCAGGTTTAAGGCAAAAAATTGGAGTAACTTTACCGGATGAAAAATATATAAAAAGATATCATGATTTGGGCGGACAAATATTAACAATAGGTTCTGATGCACATAATGCAAATGATGTTGGAGCAGGTATACAGGAAGGCATGGAAATAGCCTATAATGCTGGTTTTAGGCATATTACATTATTTAAAAACCGTACGCCTATAAGATTACCTATTTATCCGGAAAAAATGGACGAATAATATTAAAACTATAAAAAGAAAAGAGGTATAAATATAAATGGATAAATTATTAGAATTATTAAATGAAAATGCAAGATATACAAATGCACAATTAAGCGCTATGCTT
This sequence comes from uncultured Clostridia bacterium, assembly GCA_944384895.1. Lineage (GTDB taxonomy): Bacteria > Bacillota > Clostridia > Oscillospirales > Acutalibacteraceae > RGIG7067. The sequence goes on from CALWVB010000012.1 coordinate 19,857, forward strand.
GGCGAACCTAAAGAAGATATTGAAAAACGTATAAAGAAATATGAAAAACAAGGCGTTATAAAAGGTTATAAAACTATTATAAATTGGGAAATGACAGATTTTGAAAGATTAACAGCTATAATTGAATTAAAAGTTAGCCCTAAAAAGAATATTGGATTTGAAGAAATAGCTGAAACAGTTATGCGTTTTGATGAAGTTGAAAGTGTATATTTAATGTCAGGCGGATATGATTTAATGGTAATGGTAACAGGCAAATCTTTTCAGGAAATTGCTATGTTTGTCGCAAAACGTCTTGCTCCACTTGATTCAGTATTATCAACAGCTACCCATTTTCTACTTAGCCGATATAAACAGGATGGTGTTATATTACACGGGGAACCTGTCGATGAAAGGAGGAACATCCTGCTGTGATTGATTACCAGTCTATATTGACTAAGCGTATCAAAGAGGTTAAACCATCAGGTATAAGACGTTTTTTTGATATTGCTAATGAAATGGATGATGTTATATCATTAAGTATAGGGGAACCAGATTTTTATACTCCATGGCATATAAGGGATGCAGGTATTAAATCATTAGAAATGGGCAAAACTCATTATACCTCTAATAAAGGTTTAAATGATTTAAGAGAAGAGATATCAAAATATATGTATAGACGCAATGAGATATCTTATTCACCTGAAGATCAAATTCTCATCACTGTAGGCGGTTCAGAAGCTATTGATTTATGTATCCGTTCTGTTATAGACTATGGTGATGAAGTACTTATACCTGAACCGTCATTTGTATGTTATAATCCTATTACCGTTTTAGCAGGCGGTATACCAGTAACAATTGAAACTAAAGTTGAAGATAATTTCCGATTAACAGCTGATGCATTAAGAAAAGCTATAACACCTAAAACAAAGCTTTTAATATTACCTTATCCGAATAATCCAACCGGCGGGGTTATGCGCCGAGAACATCTTCAGGAAATAGCTGAAGTTTTACGCGGTACTAATATAATGGTTTTATCTGACGAAATATATGGTGAATTGACTTATGGTGATGTAAGGCATGTCTCTATAGCTTCAATTGAAGATATGTATGAACGAACAATAGTTGTAAATGGTTTTTCTAAAACATATGCTATGACCGGTTGGCGTCTTGGTTTTGTATGCGGTCCTAAGGAAATAATGTCCGCTATGACAAAACTTCATCAATATGCTATTATGAGCGCTCCAACAACTGCTCAATTTGCAGCTATTGAAGCATTAAAAAATGGCGATGATGATATAGAAATGATGAAATCTGAATATGATAAAAGACGCAGATTAATTTTAGATGGTTTTAAACGTATAGGTTTTGAATGTTTTGAACCAGAAGGCGCCTTTTATACATTTCCTTCCATCAAACAGACCGGTATGGATTCTGAGCAATTTTGTGAAAAGTTATTATATTCACAAAGGGTAGCTTTAGTCCCTGGTACTGCTTTTGGAGATAGCGGACAAGGCTTTGTAAGAGTATCATATTGTTATTCTACTAAACATATTTTAGAAGCTTTGGATAGAATAGAAACATTTATAAAACAATTATAAATATTATAAAATTTTATATTTTTATACATAAAATTGGAGGTAACAAACCTTTGCGTATTAATATTACAGCGCCTGCAAAAATTAATTTAGCTCTTGATATATTAGGTAAACGACCTGATGGATATCATGTGGTAAATATGGTTATGCAGTCTGTTGATTTATGTGATACTGTAATTTTAACTAAGACAGATAGTGATGGAATAACATTAACATGTAAGAATCCTAATGTTCCTTTAAATAATACTAATATAGCTTATCGAGCCGCTGATAAATTTTTTGAATATACGGGTATTAAAGACAGAAATATTAATATAAAAATCCGCAAAAAAATCCCTATAGCAGCGGGATTGGCCGGAGGCAGCTCTGACGGCGCTGCCGTACTTATTGGATTAAATAAGTTATATTCAGCAAGCCTTACTAATGAACAGCTATGTTCAATTGGCGGGGAAATTGGTGCAGATATCCCATTTTGTATTATGGGAGGAACCATGTTAGCAGAAGGGACCGGTACAATATTATCTCCATTGCCGGACATGCCGGAATGTTATTTCTTAATAGTTAAACCACCTCTATCTGTTTCTACTGCACAAGCATATAGTATGTTTGATGAATATGGAAAAAGAAGTGAAAAAAGCATAGATTGTATTATTGATGCAATATGTGCAAAAAATTTACAAATAGTTTCTGAAAATCTTTTTAATGTATTTGAAAGTATACTGGATATTATTGAAGTTGATATAAAACCTATAAAAGATATTATGTCTTATTACGACGCATATGGTTCATGTATGAGTGGAAGCGGACCTTCTGTATTTGCTGTATTTTCATCTAAAAATAAAGCTGAAAAATGTGCAGAAAAAATAAAAGATGAGATTCTTGGAGCCGAAGTCTTTATTGCTTCACCAATTAATCATGGTTGTATAATTGATTAAAAACAGAAAAAATGCTCTGGAGGAAAATCCTCCAGAGCATTTTTATTTGTTGGAAATTTATTATTGAGCGATTATTGATACTGTAAGTTCAGCAGTATCTTCAATCCAATTTCCATTTGCATCCTTAGCTTTAACAGTTATTTTTCTATTATTGCCTTTGGATCCAAACTGTGTTTCAAATACCCAGATAACTTGATCTCCGTCTTCAGTTTGACTTATAAGCGCTTTGCCTATGTCTTTACCAGATTCATTTGCAAAAGCTAATGCAGAAACACCTTTTGATGTTTTTACTTCAACTTTGAAATTGGTATTAACAACAGCTGTTTTCTGAGAAGATACACTGATAATATCAGCTTGAACGTTTTCATCTGCAATATATGCATCAGAAGCGACTACTTTAATTGGAAGATCAGCAACCTTATCAACTGAATCACCTACAGCAGCATAGATACCAAATACTCTGTCGCCTTTAGTACCAATTGACATATTTAATGTCCATAATTTTGTACCATTGACATTTTCTTTAACATCAATTACAGATACACCCATAAGAGCATCATATTCATTTAAGAAGGTAAGTGATTCAACATTTGCTTCAGTTAAGATAACAACTTCAAAGTTGTCATTAGCTTTAACTGTATAGTTTTCAGTTTTACCATCTACACTGATAATATTAAAATACTGTTCAAATACTTTAATATTAAATGTTGCTGAAGTTTCTTCAAATCCATTACCATAATCTGCAAGGATAGTGAATGTCCTATCACCTTTAGTAGCAGCAGATATGTATAATGTCCATGTTAATGTACCATCATCATTTGTTACTACATCAGCAACAGTTGTACCCATATTCAAGTCAAATTCATTATCGACAGTAAGATCTTTTACTAATGCATCAGTCTTTACAACAACTTTGATTGGAGTATTGATTATTGCAATAGCATCTTCAGTTACATCATTAACACTAATTACTTCTACTGACTTAGTTACAGGTTGTACATTAATAGCAGCATAGATTGCATCAATAGCATTAGCTATTTCAGTAGGAGTTGCATTTGGATTTACATAAACCATTAAACCTTCGTTTACAGCAGCAACAAGATTATTAATTTCAGTTTCTGACCAGTCAGTTGTATCAACATTATTAGCTTCAGTAATAGCTGCAAGGAGATCAGCTTTTGTAGCAGCAGGTTTACTTGTTTCGCCATAAACAATCCATTCAACTATACCGACAGCAGATGCTGTTGGAGAAGCTTCAATAACAAGTTGAAGTTCTGTTGTTTCAACTTCATCAAATTTAGCATAGTTAAATCCATTGCCAGAACCTGCTTTTGCATTTGCTCTGTCAATAAGAGTACAATTTGGAACAGGTACTAATTCTCCATCTGCATTTCTATAATAAAGTGTAGCGCTTTCTGGAGGTTCAACACCTGCAGATGAACCATAGTTACCATCGCAATGCCAGAGAATATCAATACTATCAACTTTAACAGGAGTATCCCATGTATAAGTTACAGTATGAGGTCCCTTTTCAGGCCATGTACCCCATGCATCATTTTCAGCAACCTGACGGTATGTTGTAGTTGGATCTGATTGTTTACCATCGTTAATAGCTGCTTCTGAATTCCAGGTTGTGCAATAAGATGTATCAACTGAAGCATCAAGAGCTACGTTATCTTTAAGAACTTCTGGACGTGTAGCAATTTCTGCACCGTAAACGATCCATTCAACTATACCAACAGCTGCAGCTCCTGGAGCTGGTTCAATAACAAGCTGGAGTTCTGTTGTTGTTATTTCATCAAACTGTGCATAATTAAATCCATTACCAGAACCTGCTTTTGCATTGCTATTACCTATAAGTGAACAATTAGGTACTTCTACTAATTCACCATCAGCATCTTTATAATAAAGTGTAGCGCTTTCTGGAGGCTGTACACCGCCGGATCCGCCATAATCAACATCGCAATGCCAAAGGATATCAATACCGTCTATCTTAACAGGATTTTCCCATGTATAAGTTACAGTATGAGGACCTTCTTCAGGCCATGTACCCCATGCGTCACCTTCACTAGCTTGACGGTAGGTAATTGTTGGATCTGATTGTTTACCATCGTTAATAGCTGCTTCTGAATTCCAGGTTGTGCAGTAAGTTGTATCTACAGTGGCTTTAAGAGCTACATTTCCTTTAAGCTCTTCCGGACGTAAAGAACTATTAACTACAGTGATTGTAAATGTATCAGAATATGTTCCATTACTTACTGTGTAAGTTAAGGATCCAAGTTCCTGTGGAGCTGGGAAGCTTACTGTAAATGTACGCTGTCCACGAGCATCTTTATATGTAGATGTTACTTCTACAGGTTCATCATTACATGTTACTATGATTTCTTCAACTGAATCGTCAGTTTTTACTGTAAATTCAACTGTTTCACCAGTAGCATAAGATTTTTCATTAGCCTGAAGAACAAATTTTAATACAAGATTTGTTACAGCTTTTGTTACATCATTTGCAGCAGCGTCGATCATATCCTGATCAGCTGATGTAAGTTCAGCTTCTTTTGCTATAATAGCTTCAGCAGCGCTTATAGCTTCTTGAAGAGCATTATAGCTCTTTTCTGTATAATCGTCTGGTTCATATGCTTTTGCAGAATTAACAGCACCTTTAATACCTGTCATATTTGCAGGTGTAATTATTTCTGTATGTTCGTCGCTTGTAAATTTAACAGCAGTTACAGAATATTTTGGTACTGTAATTGTTACAGAATCACCACAGTTTTCAATAACTTCTGTTGTTGGAGCTGGAGTTTGATTAAGATCTGTTACTGTATTAATACCATAGAGGTTATCACTTGTGAGAGTGCTTATAACAGCATCACGTTGTGTAACAGCTGGGAGATTTACTGCATTTACAGTAATAGATAATGGATAATCATTTCTATTTACATATTTAACGTATACTTCGCCTGTAGAAGTATCTACAGAAGCTGAATAAGCAGTAAGTTTATCAGAAGCTGCTTCGGATTTAATAAGTTTATCGCCAACATTTGTAGCAAATAACTGCTGTACATAATAGTTAGCGGTTAAAGCAGTTGTTCTGCCTGTGAACCAGATAAGGTCTGATTCTAACCAACGTGTACCGTTTGTTACGTCGGCTTTACACATAAACGGTGCATAGGAAGCCATTTCGATTGTATCAGAATTGCGTTCGATACTTGTCATATAAATAGCTTCACAAAGTGCTGAATTATGTGTATTACCAGGGTCTTTATTTGCTGCATATTCACCGATGAATACTTTAGCGCCGTTATTCTTATAGATAGAAGTATTATCATAACGATTTGTGCTATCAAGCATCCACTGTGATGTTGTATAATAATGTTCGTCAACTATAGTATCTGTATATTTTTCGTTAACTTCCTGCCATGCTCTGTCATAATCGCTGCCGTTTGCATATGGGCCAGCAGTTGTTATAACAATAATTTCTGGATATTCTTCTTTAACTGCTTCATACATCAAAGCAAAACGATCCCAATATACATCGCCCCAGTTTTCATTACCAAGGGAAATATACTTGAGGTTGAATGGTTCTGGATGTCCCATTTCAGCACGGAGAGCGCCCCATTCAGTTGTTACATCGCCATTACAGAATTCAATGAAATCAAGAGCGTCATCAATAAATTCCGGCATTTCTGTAACAAGATCAGCTGTATAAATTGGGCTGCGGAACTGACAGCTTAAACCTGCGTTGAGTACAGGAACAGCCTCGGCTCCGAGTTCTTCACACATAAGCATATATTCATAATAACCAATGTCAAAGCTCATGAGATAATCCCAATATCCAGCCATCTGAACTCTTTCTTCACGTGGTCCAACTGTATTTTTCCAGTTGTACATTCTTTCTCTTGTTCCGATACCTTCAGATGCGCATCCGCCTGGGAAACGTAAGAATTTTGGATGGAGGTTTTCCATAGCGGTCATTAATTCTTTATTAAGGCCGCCTGCTGCGCCATCATGCCACATTTCAGAATCTTCTGGATGGAGATTCCAGAAATCTACATAGAATGTACCAGCAGCATCACCAATTATAGCTAATCTTGAATCAACTGATTCTAAAGCTGTAAGTGATCCTGTATATTTTGTCCAATCGGTTGTTATTGCTGGAATTTCAACGATATTGGAATTGAGAACTCCATCATTTGTCTCAAGGAATACACGGATAGTTCCGTCATATTCACCCTTAAGATAACCGTCAAAATTGTATGTAATACCACCATTGATTGGCATGGATGCTCTGGTGTTATTATAGGTATTGGTACCAAAACCGTTATTAGCAATACCATAACCTAAACCAGTACCTGCATCTTCAATTGTAATAACAGCACATTTTGTATTGTTTTCATTCATTGGATTTTCAAGATCGATTTGTGCTGAGCCGGAAGCTCCGTCTTTAGCAATCTTGCTCCAGTTGTCAAGTGTATTGACATTATTGGAGAATGAAAAACGTCCATTATTCATACCATGTGCTTCAAATGAACCGTTTTCAATAAGTTCAGCATTGATACCACCGTCAAGAGCATGGTTAATATCTTCAAAGAATACGCCGTAAAGTGTTTCAGGGATTGCTTGATATGCTTGACTTACATCAAGATCAAGTGTAGCATCTGCATAACCTTCAGCTCTTACTGTACATACGATATCTTTTGAAGAAGTTACTCCAGCGCCGTTATCAACTGTTACTGTAAGAGTTACAGTTGCATCTTCCTCACCTTGTGCTGGGCGTGTAATTGTAGCTATATTGCCATCTATTGATATTACATCAGTATTATCAGATGTCCATACTACATTATATCCAGCAGTATTTTCTGTAGGAAGTGTTATAGATGGAGAAATGATTGAATCGCTTCCAGGAATAGAGAAACTGCCAGCAACAGCATCTACTATACTCTGGATATCATTTGAATAAACTTCCCATTCCTGAATACCAGTACCTGCGGAAGCTGGGTTGCATGTGAGAGATAAACGAAGACGAGTCGTTGTTATCTCATCAAAAGTTGCCATATTAAGCGGAGAGCTTGCTGAGTTAACATTAACATCATAAGCTATTCCAGAATAATTTGGAACTTCTACCATAGACTCTCCATTATAATAGGTAAGCGTCGTGCCTATAGGAGCTTGAACGCCGCCTAAAGATGAACCAGAAGCCTGATCAGCGTACCAACGTACACCCATACTACTGATTGTTACTGGGGAATCCCATGTGAGTTCTACATAGAGACCAGATGTAGTAGGCCATGTGCCCCATACACTTGCCTGATTTCCATCAAATAATTTGCCGTCGTTTAGGGCTTCAATTCTGTTATGGCTTGCTGTTCCTCTTCCTGAAGGAGTAGCCATTTCAGCAACATTTATGCCCTCATCTGCAAAAGCCGTCATAGCTGCAAATGGTACGACACTTATCACTAATAGAAGAGACAAGATAATCGAAAGGAGCCGTTTTGATGCTTTCATACTATTTATACACCTTTCTTCTTTTAGATTCAGAATTCCAAATGAATTGTTAGAATTATTTCAATAAAACCATTCGGTAACAAATCATTAACAATTCTGTTGTGTTATATAATACCATATTTACCTAAAAATTGGGATATAAAACCACCAACAATTAAAAAAACAAACAAATTACATATAAAATCTAAACATTTTCCACATAATGTGATTTTGTAGTTAATTTATATAAAATTATCGCCTATATTAAAATATTTGTATAACTATTATGGTTTTTTATTGATTAAATCTTTATAATATCGCAATTTGTATTTTTGTGGTATAATTTATATAATAACAATTGGAGGATTGATTTTTATATGAAAAAAATGCTTGATATAGAATTATATAATGAAAAAAATGCATTACAAAATATACCTAATATCATAAGAAAGCATAATATTGATAATCTTTTAATTGTTTGTGATGATAATACATATAAAGCAGCTGGTAAAAAAATTGAAGAGATTTTATATGATATTAATATAAAGAAATTTAATATAGGAAAAGACCAATATGCATATAAAAACTTATGCGAACAATTGCATATATTTTGTAAACAAAATAATATAACAGGTATATTAGGAGTTGGTACTGGTACAATTAACGATATATGTAAATATACAGCTTATTTATCAGAAATTCCTTATATAATAGTTGCAACAGCACCTTATATGGATGGATTTTGTTATACTGTAGCTGAATTAATTGATGATGGATTCAAACGTACACTTGATGCAAAGGTTCCTATAGCTGTTTTAGGTGATCCTGAAATATTAGATAATGCACCAAAGGAATTAATATCTGCGGGAATTGGAGATTTAATCGGCAAATATATATGTTTAGCTGATTGGAAAATTTCATCTTTAGTAACTGATGAAGTTTATGATGAAAAAATAGCTGAAATAACAAGGCAATCGGTTAATCAGGCAATGGATTCAATTGAAGATATTATTAATAATAAAGAGGGGAGTACCCTTAAATTAATGGACGCTTTATGTATGAGCGGTATTGCTATGGCCATGTGTGGTTCATCCCGTCCAGCATCAGGTGCAGAACATCATTTATCGCATTTTTGGGAAATGAGATTTTTAGCGCTTAATAAAAAACAAATCTTACATGGTACTAAAGTTGGTATATCATCAGCAATTATTTCTCAAATTTATCATAAATTATCATATGTTGAAAATATTTCACATTTAATAAAAAATCCGCCTGTATTAAATGAAAGCTATTTATATAATTCATATGGTAAACTTACAGATGAAGTAATAAATGATAATTATCCGGATCCTATAGAAAAAATTGATCGTAATAAATTAGTCAGCAATTGGACCGAGATACGCAAAATATTAAAATCAATTGTTCAACCGGATAAAATCAGGCAATTATTAAAAATAACCGGAGGAAGTATTTATCCATCTGATATAGGTATTGATAATGCTTTAGTCTTTGAAGGTGTAAAATTTTGCCGTTATTTAAGACCGCGTTTAACTATGTTAAGAATTAGCGATATAATTGATATTGATACATCTAAATATATACAAATTCCTTAAATACAAATTTTTATTAAATATACGCTCATTATATTTTAGGTATATTATTATGTAATTTTTTATTTTTATTTATGTTTAGTACGCAGTATATCATTAAATTTGTCAAATACCTATATAGAAAAAAGCTTTGGAAAATCATTATAATCATCATAAGTTAATTTTTTAATATTGACAATATTATCTTTAAATGATATCATACCCCTAACTAAACAAAATATTCATTTTGTTTAGTTAGGGGTTATATAATATATTGCTTATATCATATATAAATATGGAATTTATTATCCTCTATCATAATCTTAAAAATCTTAAAACAAAATTCTGGTGATAAAGTTGAAAATGGAATTAATGGCAAAAGCTCCTATTATTTTACGTGAATATTTAGGTTATATGGAAACCATACGTGGTAAATCTTCTAAGACTGTAGAAGAATATTATATTGATTTAAGGACATTTTTTAGATATTTAAAATTATCTCGCGGCCTTATAGATAAAAAAGCTGATTTTAAAGATATTAATATTGATGATATTAATTTAGATATTATATCATCCGTAACATTAACCGAAGTCTACGAATATATGAATTATTTAAGCGATATAAGAAAAAATAAAGCCGCTGCCAGAGCACGTAAAGCATCAAGTTTAAAATCATTTTATAAATATTTATATGATCAAAATAAAATATCTCATAATCCTGTTGAAAAATTAGAACCTGCAAAACAAAAAAAAGCTTTGCCTAAATATTTAACTCTTGAAGATAGCCTTGAAATGCTTGATAAAATTGACGGCAAATATTCTGAACGCAATTATTGTATCGTAACTTTATTTTTAAACTGCGGTATAAGATTATCCGAATTATGTGGACTTAATATAAGTGATATTCGTAAGGATAATACATTAAGAGTACTTGGTAAAGGTAATAAAGAACGAACGGTATATCTAAATAAAGCTTGTATTGATGCTATTGATAATTATTTAAAAGTACGTCCTATAAATATAAAAGAAAAAGATAAAAATGCTTTATTTATAAGTCGTAATGGCAATAGATTAAGCCATCAGGCTGTACAGTTATTAATAAAAAAATTATTTACTCAAATGGGTATTGCCAGCCAAGGTTATTCTGTACATAAACTTCGCCATACTGCTGCTACGCTTATGTATCAATATGGTAATATTGATATACGTACATTAAAAGAGATATTAGGCCATGAAAATCTTAATACAACTGAAATATATACCCATGTAAGTGACAATGAATTAAAAAAAGCTATAGATGCAAATCCATTATCAAATATAAAAAGAAAATCTAAAAAATCAAATAATGATACTTAGTTTTACTTAATAAAAAGGATTTCCTTTTATTTTTTATTATATTATTATAATATCTATTTTTTGACAAACCTAACAAATGGATTCCACAAACATTTTATATAGAAAAACACTCGCAGGTAGCGTGGTCAAAAAGAAGGCCTATGCCGATGATGGAGAAAAAACTCCGTTTATTATAAAATAAACTTGCGGTTCGGCTAAAGTAAGTGACAACAAAAGGAGAATAATCAAAAGAATTCCCCAAATAGTTTGTTACATTCACAAAGCAATATAGCGACAGATAAGGTAAATGTACAGCAAAAGCGGGGCGCCTGCCCAGCGCATCATTTAGATGCGCTGGAACGCAAAATAATTTTTAAATATGAAAGCTGAGTAAAAATAAGGAACTAGTATTTCCCTAAAAATCAGCGTCTTTAATTTTATAAATTATTTTGCGTAAAGCAGACATATGAAACATGTCTGTGCGCAGGCGCCCCGCTTTAATGTATCGTAGCCCTGATAGGCTTTATTATAAATATCGTGAATATTTTTAATAATATAATAATCTCATGCGCCTGTCAGCTCGTATCAACGTGATGTGACACGGTTGCTGATATATAGAGCTTGTCCTTATAATAAATATCCCCCCGCTTTGCGGGGGAATATTTATTATTTGAGAATATTTAATATTTCATTATACAGGATGAACCTTATTTTCCATATCAAGCAGATCGCCATTTAATCCATATTTTTTATTACGACGGTTTTCAAAGAATTTTAAAGCAACCTGGTCAAACTGGGCATAAGATAATACGTCTTCTTCCTGTTCAACAAATTCAGATGGAATTTCTGCGCGCAATTTATCCAATTCCGATTTAATAAGATCAGCTGGACGGCAAGTAATAGGCTTTTCATTACCAATAATCTTTTTACGGAATTCTGGAGAAATTGGTACAGGAGTCTGGCCATATTCACCGCGTATAATACCTTTAAATTCCTTAGTAACCATCTTATAACGTTCTCCGCCTATTATATTAAATACAGCTTGTGTACCAACAATTTGAGATGTAGGTGTAACAAGAGGCGGATAACCTGCATCTTTACGTACTCTAGGTACTTCCCTGAGAACTTCATCAAGCTTATCAAGTTTACCGGCTTGTTTAAGCTGGGAAACAAGATTGGATAACATTCCACCTGGCACCTGATAAAGCAATGTATTAGCGTCAACACCAAGCATTTTTGTATTAAGAAGGCCGCTTTCGATATATTTTTCACGTAAAGTTTCAAAATAGTCTCTAATACTGGTTAATTTTTTAAGATCAATACCTGTATCATATTTAGTACCCTTTAAAGCAGCTACCATAGATTCTGTAGCTGGATGTGAAGTACCAAGAGCTAATGGAGACATGGCTGTATCAATTATATCAACACCAGCTTCAATACCTTTAAGCATAACCATAGATGCAAGGCCGGAAGTATAATGTGAATGAAGCTGAATAGGAATTTTAACTGCTGATTTTAAAGCTTTAACAAGCTCATAAGTGCTAAATGGAGTTAAAAGACCAGCCATATCTTTTATACAAATAGAATCAGCGCCGGCATTTTCAAGCTTTTTAGCATATTTTACATAATAATCAGTAGTAAATACTTCGCCGGTTGTATAAGAAATAGCAGCCTGAAGATGAGCTTTTTCATGTTTTGTAGCTTTAATAGCTGTTTCAAGATTTCTTACATCATTTAAAGCATCAAATATACGCAGGATATCAATACCGTTTGCAACAGAACGTTCTACAAAATATTGTACAACATCATCAGCATAATGACGATAACCTAACATATTCTGACCACGGAATAACATTTGCAGTTTTGTATTTTTACATTTATCACGGATTATACGAAGCCTTTCCCAAGGATCTTCATTTAAAAAACGGAGACAAGCATCAAATGTAGCTCCGCCCCAGCATTCCAATGAATGAAAGCCGACTGCATCAAGCTGTTCAAGCACAGGGAGCATTTCTTCTGTTGTCATACGGGTAGCTATCAGCGATTGATGTGCATCGCGAAGCACCGTTTCTGTTATTTTAACTTGAGCCAATTTTCAAGCACCTCATTTCAAATATCTTTTACTGGAGCGATACCATAGGAGTACCAGAATCAACTGTATCCCCTTTTCTGACATGTACTGAAGCAATAACACCATCTCTAGGTGATACAATTTCATTTTCCATTTTCATAGCTTCAAGAATAAGCAGAATTTGCCCGCTCTTGACAGAATCGCCAGCAGCTACTTTAACATCTAAAATATTACCTGGCATTGGTGAATTAATAGTTTCAGCGCCTGCTGCTGGAGCTGGAGCTGGCTCTGCTGCAGGTGCAGCTGGAGCAGCTGGTGTTGGTGCCGGAGCCGGTGCAGCTGGTGCTGCGGCTGCTGGTGTTGCTTGTACAGGAGCAGGTGCTGGAGCTGCTGGAGCTGACACAGGAATAGCGCCTTCGGCTAATTCTTCAACCTGTACGTCATATGATTTTCCGTTTACGGTTATTCTCAGATTTTTCATCTTTATATCCTCCCAATAATAAGGTTAATAATTTTAATTTAATATATAAGAAAACTTTAAAATTAAAGCTGAATATTTGAATGTTTCTTAGCAAGACGGGATATTCTCTTACTTGCAAGCATATCTAAAGCTGTAATAAGTTTTGCTCTTGTATTTTCCGGTTCTATAATATCTTCTATATATCCTTTTGCAGCAACTCCAAATACAGAAGCATCTGTTGCTTTATATTCATCCACAACCTTTTGACGATCATCAAGCGGATTATTGAGTGCATTTAATTTATCTTCCCAAAGTACTGCTACAGCAGCTTCAGCCGGTAAAGCCGATACATAAGCATCCGGCCATGCGCATACATAGTCAGCATTTGCAGCGCGTCCAGCCATTGCAATATATGCGCTGCCAACAGCTTTACCTGTTATAACGGCTAATTTTGCACATGTAGCTTCTGCATAAGCGTGTGTGAGCTTTGCTGCCTGGCGTATGCTATCAAAACCTTCAGCATCGACAAATGTTATAACCGGGATAGAAAATGCATCAGCAAGCCTTATTAAACGGGCTGCTTTTGCAGTAGCCTGATCATCAAGTATTCCTCCACATGTAGCTATCATTGCTGCAGATTGTCCGTTTATCCTTGCAAGGCCGCATACAGCTTGTTTGCCATAATCAGATTGTATTTTAATAAAGCTGTCAACATCCGCTATACTTTTTATTATTTTTTCAGCATCAGAAAAATCTATATCGCCAATACCAGCATAATCGGATATAGGCACATCCGATAGGTTATTTATAGGAAGCAATGTAATAATTTCACGAGCTTTTGCAATAGCCTCATCAGCTGTATCAACTGTAATATGAGATATCCCCTTTTCAGCTTCCTTATTTTGAGCATCTAAACTGAAAATAGCTTCTTTTGCATGGATAACAATATCGCCGGACGCAGCAAGAAGCGCCGATGACCCTGCACACGGGCCGGCGATTACAGAAATTTGCGGAACAACTCCGGAAATATTATTTGACCATAACATAAGTTCGCCATATGCTGCTAAAGCATCACAGCCTTCATTTAAATATGCGCCTTTAGAATCGTATATTCCAATAACAGGTAATCCGGTTTTTACACATAAATCATATACTTTTTTTATTTTTGCAGCTTGTGCCATACCTACTGCACCGCCATATACATTAATATCCTGTGCAAAAGCGTATGCAGGCGCCCCTTCAATAATACCATAGCCGATTATAACTTCGGCTGAATCATTAAAAGCATCCAATTCGGTGAATGTACCTTCATCGAATAATTTTGTAAGCCGTTCACGTGCTTTACTATCAGCAAGTTTTTCACGTGCGGCATTTAATCTAGTAATTCCGCTCTCTAAGCTCATCAAGAGTTCCTCCATTTCTATAAAAGCCATATCCTATGTGGCCAATCAAATTTAATTATATAATAATGTTAATAGCTTAACAAGATATATTTTCATTATTTAATTAATTTTTACAGTTTTCACAATTTTTTACTAAATTACTAATGCTGAAATACAATTTATTATCCTGCTCTACGAATCCTAAAGACAACATTACTTTTTTATAATTATTATTTTGATAATATACTCCTGTATAACCTCTCTGAGCTGCTATAACAGCCGAAGCTCTTACTAGCCCGTCAAGTAAATATGCATCGTCAGGATCATTCATTTTTATATTAACAATTTCACAGTTATCTTTATTTTGAGCTAATATAATATGTCCGGCATTCACACCGTTTTCTGCAGCTGAAAATGCTATTATTCCTTCTTCATTCTGTATATTATTATTTTTTAAAAGTACATCCAGTTCATTATCTTTTATAGGTAAAATTTCCAGCATAAATTATCTATTGCTCCTTCTTCTAATGCTTCTTGCAGCATTTGATTTGTCTATTTTTTGCTTGTCCATATTCATACCGGTTTCTGACATAAGCAACGCAACTTCTTTTTCAGTGAGTTCACGCCATTTGCCTTGTGCCAACATACCTAGTTTGACGCCGCCTATCGATATCCTGCGAAGGCGCGCTACATCAAGGCCGAGCTCTTCGCACATTTTACGTATTTGACGGTTTCTGCCCTCTGTAAGTACTATTTCCAAAACCGTACGTTCCGGCTCCTGAAGATGTATACTAACCTGAGCCGGCAATGTTTTAACTCCATCAATAATTATACCGTTTCGCATAGCTTCAAGCTGTTCATCTGTTGGCTCCTGTCTTACCGTTACTCTATATGTTTTTGGTACATGTTTTGATGGATGCATCATAGCATTAGCAAATTCACCGTCATTTGTAAGCAAAATAAGTCCTTCAGAATTACGGTCAAGCCGTCCAATTGGATATATCCTGGTCTTTATTCCATGTATTAAATCAGCAACACATTTTCTCCCCTGTTCATCCGACATTGTTGTGACATATCCTCTAGGCTTATGAAGCATTATATATATGTTCTGCTGTTTTTTTATAAGACGCTTACCATTTACTGTGATAACATCATGCTTTGGATCAGCCTTATCCCCTATTTTTGCAATATGTCCATTTACTTTTACATGGCCGCTGTTAATAAGATCTTCTGATTTACGCCGCGATGCAATACCATTGTCAGACAATATTTTTTGCAGCCTTATTTTATTATCCGTCAAAATTTTTCCTCCACTATAATAAAAACAATTTATTATTTAAATAAATTTATCAGCCATTGCCAAAAACTTGGTTTTGGTTGAGGTTCTTTTATTTTTATATCTTCATTTGCTGTAATTATACTCGAACCTATTATTTTATTATCCAATAAAAATTGTATCTCTCCTATCACCTGTCCTTTAGATATTGGAGCATATATAAATTTAGGTATACGTATTACCCGTTCAATACGGTTAAATTGAGAATCTAAAACCGTAACCATGCCTGGATCAGTATAAGTAAGATCAATATTATTCTTTATACCTCCCATAACAGGTATATTAATATTAACATCAGAAATATCAAGCTGTTTTTCCTGAGCTAATGAAAATCCATAATCATACATTGCCATATGGTCGTTCCAGTCATCCGGAGCGTTTAATGTTACGGCAATCAGCCTTATGCCATTGCGTTGTGCACATGATACGAGACATCTGCCGGATTTTTTAGTAAAACCAGTTTTAATTCCTATCGTTCCTTCATACATACTAAGCAATCTATTATGATTGCTTAATGTATGCTCAACAGGTGGATTACCAAATTTAACTTTAGCTGTTTTTTGACATGCAATAGATGCAAATGTTTCATTTTTCATAGCTTCCATTGCAATAAGCGCCATATCATATGCAGTAGAATAATGTTGTTCGTCGTCAAGTCCGGATGGTGTTACGAAATTAGTATTATTAGCGCCGATTTCTTTTGCTCTTTTATTCATTAATTCAGCAAAGCTTTCAGCATCGCCTGCTATAGCTATTGCTACAGCATTAGCCGCATCATTGCCGGATGAAAGCAGCATTCCATATACTAAACCTTCTATAGTAACCTTATCGCCAGCCTTTAATCCCATAGAAGTGCCTTCTACACGAACCATTTCATCTGTAATAGTTACTATATCATCCGGTTTTCCATGTTCTATCGCAAGCAAACTGGTCATAATTTTTGTTGTGCTCGCCATGGAACGCTGTTCATTTTCATTTTTACCAAACAATATTTCACCATTTCCAGCATCTATTAAAACTGCTGAATGAGCAGATACATTAACTTGAGCTTTTACATTAGGACAATTTATAATTATTATAAAAGCGCTTATTATTAAACAAATAATTTTACGAAATTTATTATTCAAATAAATCCACCTGCCGCATATTATTTTTTATATACTATAAAAATATGCGGCAGATAATAGAAATATTATTCTTCAATTATTTCATCAGCAGGTCCTTTTTCATTTTTGGAATTAACTGCATCTTTTATATATCCAGCTATTTTATCAACTATATCAGGAATTAATGCAATAGCTTTTTCTGCAGTATTAGTACTGGTTGTAATAGGCATAATTTTAGTTTCTCCATTAGATACAACTATAAATGCAATTGGAACAATGGATACGCCTGCACCAGCTCCACCGCCAAAATTTTGTTTTTCACTTTTACCATTAAAATCAGAACCACCTGAACCAAAACCATATGTGACTTTTGATACTGGTATAATTGTAGTTCCGTCCAGCGTATTAATAGGATTTCCTACAATAGTATTAGCATCAACCATACCTCGGATTTTATCCATAGTAGTTCCCATCATACCGGATACATTTGTTTCCATCATTTTATTGCACTGCCTTTCTCTTTTTTAGTAGATTTATTTTGTTTATCATTATTGGTATTTTTCCCATTTTTATCTGTTAAAATAGAAATTCCATTAATAATTATAGATGTTAATATATTTATTGCAAATATTGGTAAAATCCATAACACAATATTACATTGCACATAAGTTTTTCTTGATATAAAATCTGGGCTTATACGTAAATGCCTTACTTTTAAATTTACAAATGCTTTTAATGAATTTAATACCGGATATACTGATGCGCATACAGCTCCATATAATTCACCAGTCAAAGCTGCATCATCGCAACCGATTATTAGATCTAACTGTTTTATATTAATATGAATATGCTTACGTACTTTTCGGCTTGTATCAGAAACAATATTCCCTATTTTTTTTATAGTTTCTAAAACAAAAGATATTCCTTTGCCTTCCGGTGTTTGTTTATCTTTTTCAGTTTTCCCTTTTTTTTCTTTGTCAGGCTTTTTTTTCAGTTTTTTTCGCTTTGAAGTTATATATACAGGTATTATTCCTAAATAAACAATAATGCGTCCCTTGTTATAATACTTAAAGCTTATTCTTAAAGGAACAAAAAGCAACAGGGCAATTAAAGCTAATATAGCCAATATAATATAAAGCCAAATCATGCCATGCCGCCTCCTTAGTATTAACTGGAAATAACGGTTTTATTAATTATATGGTTTTTATTGTCTTTAATATTGATCTTCATAAAAAACCGTTATGTAATTATTTATTAATCTTCAATTTCATCATCTTCATTATGTTCTGTATTATTGTCGGGAAGCGGAGGAAGATTATCAATAGATGATAAATTAAAACATCTTAAAAAATTATCAGTAGTTCCATATATAAGTGGTCTGCCTGGTAATTCAAGCCTGCCTTTTTCTTCTATCAGCCCTTTTTCACATAACGTTGCAAAAACGCCGGAACAGTCCACTCCCCTAACCTGCTCTACAAAGGCTTTAGTAACAGGCTGGTTATAACTTATTACTGCCAAAACTTCCAGAGCAGCTTGAGACAGCGGAGAATTGCGTCTTAAATCAAGTGTTTTACGAATATATGGCATATATTCGCTTTTAGCGCACATTTGATATTTATCATCCAATTTTATTATGCATAAAGCGCTTTTTCTTTCACAAAGCTTGTCAGATACATGCTGAATTATAAGATTTGCAGTATCATCATCAATTTCAAGCGTTTGAGCTATTCTTGAAATTGATACCGGTTCACCTGATGCAAATAATATAGCCTCAGCTGCACATTCAAGCTGATTAATATCCATATTCTTCCTCCAATATTTCTTCAGGTATATCTATAACAGTGTCTTTTCTTCGCGAAGCATTTAATTTTAAACTGATATTATTCTTTTCATCATTATATAATTCAATCCTATCAGCTTTTATAAGCTCTAATACAGCCATAAAAGTTGAAACAAGTTCTGAACGGCTGTCTGCCTGTTGAAAAAGCGAGTCATATGCAATTGTTTGATTATGACGTAATTTTTTTAGTATATATATTACTCTTGACGATACTGATACAGGTTCTCTTTTAACAATAGGGCTGAATATATCCTGTGGCGGAGGTAATTTTCTATTTCCTCGTCCTACTGCATTAAGATAAGCCGCAATTAAGATATCAGCATTATGTTTACGATCATAAACCTTATCAGGCTCTATATTTAAAGGTTGTCTTACAAAAAGATCAAAGCCTAAAGCAATATCTTTAAGTTTTTGAGCCGCTTCTCTGCATGCTTTATATTCAATAAGTTGTCCCTTTAATTCCTGTTCCAGCTGTTCGCCTTCGTCATATTTTGGCAGTAAAGATACAGTTTTTATATATACTAGTCTTGCCGCCATATCAAGAAATTCGCTGGCGATATCCATATCTGTTTCCTGCATTGTATGAATATGTTCCATATATTGGTCAAGCAGGTCTGTTATGAATATTTCATATATATCGAGCTTATTTTTTGAAATAAGATACAATAACAGATCAAGAGGGCCTTCAAACTGTTCTAATTTATAATTAATCTTTTCCATATAAATACAGATTTTATACTCCAAATAATGAGAAGATAGCATTTACAACAAAATACAACCCGTTATATGCTCCGCTAATTAATGCCGAATACCAATCGCCCACTATAGTAAATCTAAGTAAAAATATAAATGCTAATAAAATGAACATAGAATATCTTTGCATAGTATACATAACTCTTTCAGGTAGAAAGAAACCATATATTTTTGAACCATCTAAAGGTGGTACCGGTAATAAATTAAATACGGCTAAAGTTAAGCTTATTGATGACATCATTAAAAATACCTGAGCTATAATATATGGAAAAATAGCAGCAGAAGCATTAATAGGATTATAAAAAATTAAAGCTACTCTTGCTATAATCATAGCTAAAAAAGCAAATATAATATTAGAAATAGGTCCAGCTGCAGCAGTAATAGCCATACCAACGCGTGGATTTTTAAATTTATATTGGTTTACTGAAACAGGTTTTCCCCAGCCTATACCAAATAAAACAAAGCATATAACACCGAAAGCATCAATATGTTTAGTTGGATTAAGCGACATTCTACCCATCCATTTTTGGTTATCGTCTCCCAATTTATACGCCGTAAAAGCATGGGCGCTTTCATGTATTGGAGTTAATAAAAAGATTATAAAAAAATAAGCCAAAACAGACATTAAAAAGCTGAGCCAATCGCCTCTTAATAAAGAAGTTAATAAAGTCATAATATCAATATTCCGTCCTTTATTTAATATTAAACAAATTATATTTAGATGGATAATATTAGTATTGTATCATAATAGTAAATTACATTCAATAAAGAAAAAAATAATTATTATTGTGTTAATATATATGAATATTAAAATAGTATGTTTTAGGTTGCTTTTGGATAAAAAATCATATATAATTGCTCTATATAAGAATTTATGACGTGATTTAGGAGGAAAGCTTTTATAATGGCTAAATTAGATAAAAATGATGAAAAAAATATGCTTGAAAAAAAGAAAGCATTAGAAACAGCTTTACAAAATATAGAAAAACAATTTGGTAAAGGCGCTGTAATGAAATTAGGCCAAAATGCCGCTATGAATGTTGAAGCTATACCAACAGGTTCTATTGCGCTTGATTATGCTTTAGGTATAGGCGGCGTACCACGCGGAAGAATTATAGAAATATACGGCCCGGAATCTTCGGGTAAAACAACGCTTGCTTTGCATATTATAGCGCAGGCTCAAAAGATGGGCGGTGAAGCTGCATTTATTGACGTTGAACATGCGTTAGACCCAGAATATTCAAAAGCTCTGGGCGTAAATATAGATTCACTTTTAGTATCTCAGCCGGATACAGGCGAACAGGCGCTTGAAATAACCGAAGCGTTAGTACGTTCAGGTGCGGTTGATGTATGCGTAGTTGACTCCGTCGCTGCATTAGTACCACGCCAGGAAATAGAAGGCGAAATGGGTGATTCACATATCGGATTGCAGGCAAGGTTAATGTCTCAAGCTCTTCGTAAATTGGCTGGTGCTATATCCAAATCAAACTGTGTGCTTATTTTTATAAACCAGCTTCGTATGAAAGTCGGCGTTATGTACGGTAGTCCTGAAGTTACTTCAGGCGGTAATGCGCTTAAATATTATGCGTCAGTGCGTATAGATATCAGAAGGATAGAAACAATTAAAAGCGGTACTGAAATGATAGGTTCCCGTACACGCGCAAAAGTAGTAAAAAATAAAGTCGCGCCTCCATTCAAAGAAGCTGAATTTGATATTATGTACGGCAGCGGTATTTCACGTGACGGTGAAATTTTAGATTTAGGCGTAAAGCTTGATATAATTAAAAAGAGCGGCACATGGTTTAGCTATAATGATACAAGGATGGGCCAAGGAAGGGATAATGCAAAAATATTCCTTGCAAATAATCCTGATATAACCGATGAAATAGATAAGCAAATACGTGCAAATGCTGATAAGCTTGTATTAAGCCGTACTGCAAAAGGCAGAAAGAGTGTTGCAGCAGATATCCCAGCGCCACCAGTACCTTCACCTTCATCATCTCCTGTGCAGGATAAACCGGTTTCATCTGCTCCTAAAGCAAGCATTGATATTACTGTTGATGATGAATAATGCTGATAACTGGAATTTATATAAGAAAAGATAGGTTATATCTGCTTTATTCAGGCGACGATGCAGTCGCTTTGCTTGATGAAAAAGCAATGGCTGAATCTGGTATTATAGTTGGATATAATATAAATGAAGAAGCTCTTAATAAGCTAATTTATCAAACAGATATACGGCGTGCAACCTCTAAGGCTTTAGATCTTTTATCGCGCCGTGATTATTGCTGTGTTGAATTAATGCGAAGATTATCAAAAAACTTCAGTGAAGATATATGCCAGGCTGTAATAAATGCTATGCTTAAGAAAAATTATATAAACGATGAGCGCTATGCCAAAAATGCAGCTTATAGTTTATTAAGCCATAAAAGTTTTTCTCCTTCTAGAGCTGTATTTGAACTAGTGTCAAGAGGTATTGACAGAGATACTGCTCAAACGGCTGTTGATATTACTAAAGATGAATTGGAATATGATCCTATAGAGGAGATTTATTCAGTAATAGAAAGAAAATATCCTAAATGCGCTATTGATGAAAAAATTCAGCTCAGATGTTTTAATGCGCTTTTAAGGCTTGGATATTCACGATCAGATATAATTACTGCAATGGATGAATACAAAGCAGATAATTTAAATGAAGAATAATTTTTTATGTTACGGGGGACAAATATGTCCATAAAAATAGGAATGGTATCCTTAGGATGCCCTAAGAATCAGGTTGATGCTGAACTTATGCTTAATAAGCTCTGCAAAGATAATAATTATGAAATTGTTAATGATGAAAATAAGGCTGATGTTATTATAGTAAACACATGCGGCTTTATAGAAGACGCTAAAAAAGAATCAATTGAAACAATATTAGAATTTGTTCAGCTAAAAGAACAAGGTAAAATTAAAGCAGTTATTGCAACAGGTTGTCTTGCTGAACGTTATCGTGATGAAATGGTTAAAGAAATCCCAGAGCTTGACGGTGTAGTTGGCATCGGCTGTAATGGTCAGATTGCTGAAATAGTAAATAAAGCGGTAAATATAGGGCATATTGCCTGTTATGGTAAAAAAACTGATCTTCCAATGGAAGGACAGCGTATGCTTACTACTCTTGCTCATACGGCTTATCTCAAGATAGCTGATGGATGCGATAACTGTTGTACATATTGCGCTATTCCTATGATAAGAGGACCGTTTCGTTCTCGTAAAATTGAAGATATTGTTAATGAAGCTAATGATTTAGTTTCAAAAGGTGTTAAAGAAATTGTACTTATTGCTCAGGATACCACCCGTTATGGACTTGATATTTATAATCGTCTTGCTTTGCCTGACCTATTAACAGAGCTTTGTAAAATTAACGGTATTAAATGGATACGGTTATTATATTGTTATCCGGATTTTATCACAGATGAACTGCTTGATGTTATTGCATCAAACGATAAAATATGCCGGTATATGGATATCCCCCTGCAACATTGCGATAGAGATGTATTAAAAGCCATGAATCGCCGTGGTGATAAACAATGGTTGTCAAATCTTATTAAAAAGATACGCGATAAAATCCCAGGTATAACATTACGCACTACCCTTATAACCGGTTTTCCTGGTGAAACTGAACAGCAATTTAATGAATTGTGCGATTTTGTAAATGAGATGAAATTTGAACATCTCGGCTGCTTTGCATATTCAGCAGAAGAAGATACTATTGCAGCCCAGATGGATAATCAAATTGATGAAAAAATTAAACAACGCCGCCAAGAAATTATAATGGAGCAGCAAAGAGATATTGCTTTAAAGCATATCAAGGAATATATTGGCAAAACTATAACAGTTGTAGCAGAATATTATGATGAAGATAGTTTCTGCTGGATTGGAAGAAGCGAAAGAGATGCTCCTGAAATAGATGGGAGGGTAATATTTGGCTCTGCCTCCCCTATTAATACTGGTGATTTTGTTGATGTGCGTATAATTGATTGTATTGAATATGATTTAATCGGACAGCATGATTAATAAATATTCAAAGGAGGAACATATTGTTTTGAATATTCCAAATAAACTAACAATAATCAGAGTCTGTTTATCTCCAGTATTTTTAATATTTTTATTATGGTCTAGTTTGCCTCATCATTATCTTTATGCTAATTTAATATTTATAATAGCCTCTATTACAGATGCTATTGATGGGAAATTTGCAAGAAAGCATAATCTTATTACTGATTTTGGTAAATTTTTAGATCCTCTTGCTGATAAAATATTAGTAGCATGCGCACTGGTAGGTATGGTAGAACTGCATATTTTAAGCTCCTGGTATTGTGTTATAATATTAGCAAGGGAATTTATGGTAACATCTATAAGATTAGTTGCCGCTGGCAAAGGTAATGTTATTGCGGCGAATTTCTGGGGTAAATTAAAAACAGTAACTCAATTAATCGCAATTATAGCAATATTAACTTTTGAAGAAGGCTTATTTATATTAAATGAATATTTTTCAGCCTTAGCTGCGCCTTATATGAACATAATTAACACATCAGTTTTATGGCTGAATAATATATTAATGGCAATAGCAACTTTAGCTACTGTTATTTCAGGTATAAAATATGTTTCTGAAAATATACAGTATATAAAAAGCGGCAAATAATATTTTAGGGGGACGATATACAATTGTTTCGTTCAAAAAAATTACAGCAGGATATAGATGCTATTAGAGAAAGGGATCCTGCTGCCAGGTCTGATTTTGAAGTTATAGCATTATACCAAGGTCTTAAAGCTGTGCGCTCTCACCGCAAAGCTCACTGGTTTTATAAACATAATATGTTGTTTTTAGCCCGTTGGATAAGCCAAAGAAACCGTAAAAAAACCGGTATAGAAATACATCCGGGCGCGAAAATAGGCAAAGGTTTATTAATTGATCATGGTATGGGGGTTGTTATAGGCGAGACCACTGAAATTGGCGACAACTGTACTATTTATCAAGGAGTAACCTTAGGCGGTACTGGTAAAGATAAAGGTAAAAGGCATCCTACTTTGGGTAATAATGTGCTTGTAGGCGCAGGCGCAAAAGTATTAGGCCCAATTAAAATAGGAGATAACGTAAAAATAGCGGCTAATGCTGTCGTGTTGCAGGAAGTACCTCCTAATTCTACTGCTGTAGGCGTACCTGCAAGAGTTGTTAAGCGTGACGGCGTTAAAGTTGATCCTTTAGATCATATTCATATCCCTGACCCGGTCGCTATGGAGTTATGCCGTCTTGATGCACAAATAGAAATATTAAAAAAGCAAATATTAAAAATAAAAAATAATATAGATGATTAATCTTGATATAATAAGGTGGTTTTATTATGAAGCTTTTTAATACAATGACCATGCAAAAGGAAGAATTCAAGCCTATTGCCGATGAAGTACGTATTTATGCATGCGGGCCTACTGTTTATAATTTTATTCATATAGGCAATGCCCGTCCGTTATGTGTATTTGATGTATTGAGAAGATATATGGAATACCGTGGTATGAAGGTAAAATTTGTCCAGAATTTTACTGATATTGACGATAAGCTGATTAATAAAGCTAAAGAAGAAGGTATAACAGTACCAGAAGTTGCCGAAAGATATATTAAAGAATTCTGGACAGATGTAAAAGGGCTTAATATTCGTGAAGCTACTGTACATCCAAGAGCTACAGAAAATATTGAGGAAATCAAAAAATTTATCGCTACTCTTATTGAAAAAGGTTATGCATATGAAGCAAATGGAGACGTATATTTTCGTACTACTAAATTTAATGAGTATGGTAAGCTATCCCATCAGCCTATAGAAGATTTACAATCCGGCGCAAGGATAGAGGTTGCTGATATAAAAGAAAATCCTCTTGATTTTGCTTTATGGAAAGGCGCTAAACCAGGCGAACCTATGTGGGATACTCCTTGGGGTAAAGGCCGTCCAGGCTGGCATATTGAATGTTCAGCTATGGCAAGAAGATATCTTGGCGATACTATTGATATCCATTGCGGTGGCCAGGATTTAATATTCCCGCATCATGAAAATGAAATAGCTCAAAGCGAATGTGCAAACGGTGTTCCTTTTGCAAGATTTTGGATGCATAATGGTTATATAAATGTAGATAACCGTAAAATGTCTAAATCTTTAGGTAATTTCTTTACTGTACGTGAAGTAGCTGAAAAATATGGCTATGAACCTATACGCTATTTGATGATTGCTTCACATTACAGAAGCCCTATTAATTATTCTGTTGAAGTAATCGAACAATGTAAAGCAGCTTTGGAAAGGCTTTATAATTGCCGTGATAATCTTGATTTTGCAATAAATAATGCACAAGACGGAGATCTCAATAAAAATTTATGCAAAATATTTGATTCCCGCCGCGATGAGTTTATCAAAGCTATGGATGATGATTTAAATACTGCGGACGGTATTGCTGCTATTTTTGAATTGGTACGCGATATAAATGCAAATATAATAGGCCATGATGTATCAAAACAGACAATGGAATATGCTGCAAAAGTATTTGATGAACTCACAGGTGTACTTGGTATTGTATATAACCGTTCATCTAACAATTCATTAGATGATGAAATAGAAAAATTAATTGAACAGCGTACACAGGCAAGAAAAGATAAAAATTGGGCTGAGGCTGACCGTATACGCGATCAGTTAAAGGATATGGGTATTGTACTTGAAGATACCCCGCAAGGTATTAAATGGAAAAAAATATAATCGCAAAATTAGTTATAATGCAAGGGGCTTGCATCTTGTACAAATATATGATATTATATTAGTGCAAACATCACAAACAGCAGTTTTTCTATTATGTATAACGTTTATATTGGTTGTTATTTATAATTAGTTTTTTTATACATTATCGTATTTACTGAACGGAGGATGTTAAATGAAAAAGATTATTCGTAGAAAAACCTATAATACAGATACTGCTGAAAAAATAGGTTCTTATGCTCAAGGCCAGTTTGGTGATCCTGCTGGTTATGAAGAATCACTTTATAAAACTAAAACTGCTGGATATTTTCTTTATGGCATCGGAGGCGAACAAAGTAAGTATCCAATTGAGACTATAACTCCTATAACAGACGATGAAGCAGAAGAATGGATACAGTCTTACTGCAAATAATGCATTAAAATTTTTAGCTATTAATAAAATATGCCCCGCTTAAAAATTAAGCAGGGCATATTTTTAGTTTATTTAGGAGGTATTTTATGAATAATAAAATAACTATTAGAGAATGTACAGAAAACGATTGTACACTGATTCTTGAATTTATAAAACAACTTGCAAAATATGAAAATATGTTAGACCAGGTTACGGCAACGGAAGAAAAATTAAAAGATAGCTTATTTAATAAAAATATTGCTAAAGCAATTATTGCAGAACATGATGGTACGCCTTGTGGATATGCTTTATATTTTTATAATTTTTCTACATGGCATGGAAAACCTGGCATATATCTTGAAGATTTATTTGTTATACCTGAATACCGCAGTCTTGGAATAGGTAAATCATTATTTACATATATAGCAAAAATAGCATATGAAAATAATTTTGCACGATTTGAATGGGTATGTCTTGATTGGAATACTCCTTCTATAAAATTTTATGAATCTATGGGTGCGAAAGCTATGGACGAATGGACAACTTATCGTCTGGATGGTGATAATTTAAAAAAAGCTGGTGATATGTATTCTAAATTATAAAAAATTATCACTAATAACATCTAAACCAAGATATTTTGCTTTATCCCATACAAGACTATTAAAATATTTATCATTATGAGGATCTTTTGAATCATTTGACGGAGTTAGTTCAATACAAATACCTGGACGGTTATATTTATATCTAAACCAATTTTCAAAGCCTCCCGCATAACTATTCACATTATCAGTGCTTTCCATTGGTTTATATCCAGTAGATTTCTCGATAATTTTCATTAATTTAATAGAACCAGGTACAATACCGGTATTATCATCTGTCCAATATAATACTTCTCCTTTTGCATGAAAGCTTAACATAAATTTAAAATTATAATTTTCACATAAATCAATTAATGCTTTGCTTTCTGGTTCAGATGCAGGTGAATATCCGCGAAAGCCATTAATATCAGGCTGATATATTCCAGTATCTATATCATCCCATCTGTTTGTAGGAAAATTCTGATTTAAATTTACTCCATTAGCATTAGCCCTCCAATTAATATGATAATTTAATGCCATTTCTACTCCATCAGGATTAATCATTGGCACAATATATATTGTTGCATTATCTAGTAATTGTTTAACATTTCTTCCTCCAAATTTTTGTTCACTAATATAACATCTGGCATATTCTTCAGTCATTTTGAGTAGATAAGCACTTGTTATATATTCAGTGCCATGTGTAGCACCAGTAAATAATACTTTTTGCTGGCCTTTTCCTAGTTTTATTAAATAAAGATTTCTATCTTGCTGTGATTTTCCTATTATAGATAATTCTATAACTTCTGAATATTCATCTGATAATTCTATTATTTCATTATTTAACTTTTCATAATTTGTAGGTATATATGGATTAACTATTTTATGGTTTATTAATATATATAATAATAAAAATGATATTATAAATATAAATGATATTAATAGCATTATAATATTATAAGAAATATTATACTTTTTCATATTAATCTCCAAATAAATTAAAATTAATAATTAATATGAAAATTTCACAACAATTATAATAAAAAAATACGCTATGATAGTATCTGCATTAAGCATTTATTATCATAGCGTCTTTTTAATTAATTTATAAAAGTATGGGAAAATAAAGAATTTTATCCAAGTATAGCTATAAGAACACCAGCTGCAACTGCTGAACCGATAACGCCTGCAACGTTTGGTCCCATAGCATGCATAAGAAGGAAGTTAGCTGGATTAGCTTGTTGGCCAACCTTTTGTGAAACACGTGCTGCCATAGGAACAGCAGATACGCCGGCTGACCCAATAAGCGGATTGACCTGTCCTTTTGTAGCAACATACATAAGCTTGCCAAACAATACGCCGCCTGCTGTACCTACCATAAATGCAGCCAAACCTAAAGCTATAATACCAAGTGTTTGAAGCTTTAAGAATGTCTGGCCGTTTGCAGTAGCGCCTACTGTTATTCCTAAGAATATTGTAATAATATTCATAAGCTCATTTTGTGCTGTTTTATTTAACCTATCAACTACGCCACTTTCACGGAAGAGGTTACCTAACATAAGCATACCGACCAAAGGAGCTGCTGATGGAAGTAAAAGTGAAACAATTATAGTTACAATTATTGGGAAAAGAATCTTTTCTAATTTTGATACTGTACGAAGCTGTTTCATTACTACGCTGCGTTCTTTTTTGGTTGTTAATAATTTCATAATAGGCGGCTGTATAATAGGAACAAGCGCCATATATGAATATGCAGCAACCGCAATAGGCCCTAATAATTCCGGAGCTAATTTTGATGTAACATAAATAGCAGTCGGACCGTCTGCACCGCCTATAATAGCAATAGATGCAGCCTGAGCGCTTGTAAACATGCCACCCATTAATTTTGCGCCGATAAATGTAGTAAAAATACCAAGCTGTGCTGCGGCACCGAGAAGGAAACTCTTTGGATTTGCTATAAGAGGTCCAAAGTCAGTCATACAACCAATTCCAAGGAAAATGAGTGGAGGATAAATACCAAGTTTTACGCCTTGGTAAAGATAATAAAACAATCCGCCTGTTTGTACAGGTTGATTCCAATATGGAACTAAACCTTGCCATACTATCGGATAATTATGCGATTCTTCCGGATGTAAAGCTGCAAGTATATCATTTATCTGTGTTGCCGATAGATTATTTTTTATTTCTTCTATCGACATATTTGCTGCATTACATAATTCATCAACCGGTATAGGAATAAGTTCATTTTTTGGTACATCCATTATTCCTGCTAATGGAAGATTAGCTAATAACATACCAAATGCAATAGGTAATAATAACAATGGCTCAAATTTCTTAGCAATTGCAAGATATAATAATATGCATGATATTCCTATCATTACATAATTCTGCCAATAATCCAGACTCAATCCAGATGTATTTATAAGCTCTGTAATAGCTTGACCGAAGCCTTCAAATATACCCACTTTATCCGTCCTTCCTTATATATTTTTTAAAAGGGGCGGGTATTTTCCATAATTCCTGCCATACCCCATATAGAACGGCCTGTGCCAACTCGCCTAATTTTGCGAATAGAATAAGTCTTTCCATTTGATGCGCCTAATGATGCTACAGCAGATGCTATTACTGCAATAATCTCATCCATATCCTCCTGCTGAGTATTTACAGCTGAAGGTATAATAGTTGGGCTGCTGTTAGGAACATTTTTGGAAATATTAACTGTTTCGTTGCCGGCTGCTTTCTTTTTATTATTTGATCCACTTTGTGCTTTGTTTATGGTTTTACCATAAATCCAGATGATAAAGGTTAAAAGAATTAATACAGCAAAAACAACAACAAGACCAGTTAGAGTAACTGTTGCAATATCACCCATACTTCTTATCTCCTTCTCTAAAATTTTACAAAATTTCAAACAGATTTTATTATACAATAATTTCTAAATGTTTTCAATTAAATAGTAAACAATTAATAATATTTGTAGCTTCATACAAAAACCATAATATAAATCTATTATTTTATACTTTAATTTGTACTCCGCCTACAGGACGTATTGATAATATATAACATCTGTCTTTTCCTACTACGGATTCTATAACTGATTTATATTTATCTAATATATCATTAGGAACAAATGCCTGAATAGTTCCGGCAAATCCGCCTCCATGTACTCTCCATGCACCTTTTCCACTTAATACTGTTTCTGATACTGCAAGCGCTAATGAAATCCCCTGTTCTTTAGGAAGTTTAGTTGTAAATACATTTTGTAAATACATAGCTGATGAGCGTCCAGATTCAAGAATAAATTCTTTGAATTTTTCAAAATCGCCTTGTTTTAATGCCTCTGCTTCTTTTAATACACGTTCATTATCACCAAAAAAGTGTATTGCTCTTAAAAATGCTCTATCCCCTGCTTTTTCGCGTATTATATTAATATTTTCATATAATTTATCTAACGATGTCTCACGCAATACATTTACCCCAAGAATATTTGCAACTGTTTTCATTTCTTTAGGTATAGATGCATAATCATCAGTTAAATCAGCATGGTTTCCACCGGTATCTACTATACATAACGAATAACCATATGATGAAATATCCAATTCTATTTTTTCAATGACTGGATTTTCAGGATCCTTAAAATCTATAGATATAAAACCACCAACTGAACTTGCCATTTGATCCATAAGCCCACATGGTTTCCCAAAAAATACATTTTCAGCGTATTGTGAAATTTTGGCACATTGTACTGCATCAACTGTACCCTTATTAAATACATTACTCAAAATAGTCGCAACCAAAACTTCAAATGCAGCTGAACTTGATAATCCTGAACCTTTTAATACATTGGATGTTGTATAAGCGTTAAATCCACCTATATTATACCCTAGCTGTACAAAACGAGCTGCAATACCTCTGATAAGTGAACATGATTTCCCATATTCATTGTCTATCGGATCAAGATTTAATAAATCTATATTATCCTGATTAAATCCTTCTGATTTAATTCTTATTATATTTTCATTATTTATGCTAACAACAGCTATTACATCAAGATTTACTGAAGCTGCTAATACCCTGCCATGATTATGGTCGGTATGATTCCCTCCAATTTCAGTACGTCCTGGAGCGCTAAATAACATTATATCATTAGTATCTCCATATATATTAACATAATTATCTATGGCTTTTATATAGCGTATTTTTTGTTCTTCAATATTTTTAATACCGTATAATTTCCCTAGAATATCATTATATCTGCCATTTTCAATCTCTTGTTTTATTAGCTGAATATTTGACATAAATATTTTCCTTTCTGATAAAAGTAATAAATATATATTTTTTTATCTATAATTTTTACTTTAAGTAATATTTGTATTATATAATGAAATTATCCAATTTAAAATAAACCTCAAATAAAAACAGGCGAAAAGATCTTTTCTTCGCCTGTTTTTATTAATAAAGTTCTAAACAAAATCTTAGAATTACATCTTATTACTTAACCATTTAATACGTAGATCAGCAACCATATCTGTATACATATTTCGGCATTCTGAATATCTTTTATTTTCAATCATGCATAAACATTTTGACAGATATTGTTTCCAAATCCGATTATATTCTAATGATTTTAAATCACTATTATCAATTTGCTTAATAATAAACGGTGCTATAAGATAATATTCCGCTATTTGAGATTGTCCACCATCCTGTTTATTTAACCAATTATCACGAAAATTTCTGAAACTATTTAATTCATAACAATCGTCAGGTTTATTCATACATTGGCAAACTGCAGTAGTAATAAAGCAAAACTTACCTTTACGTTTAAAGCCTTCATTTATTTGTTCAAAAGTAGCAGGAGCTAAAGAATGCTTTGGATATTTACTATTCCAAACATCTATAATATTTTGAGCAAGCATATCGGAAAATTCCGCTCCATATTGTAAAATAGCTGGAACAACAAACGCAACAATATGCCTTGTATATAAAAATTCTGCATCCATTTTTTTGCGTTTTATACCAGAAAGCTGTTTTATAATTTCATTAGCAATATATTCGCCGAATTCATTAATAATTTCTTCTTTTTTAAAAGTATCCGGACATAAATTAAAAGCTTCATTAAAATGATCAAGCGATGCTT
Organism: uncultured Clostridia bacterium; assembly: GCA_944384895.1. Classification (GTDB taxonomy): domain Bacteria; phylum Bacillota; class Clostridia; order Oscillospirales; family Acutalibacteraceae; genus RGIG7067. The sequence goes on from CALWVB010000012.1 coordinate 52,604, forward strand.
TAAAATATTCACAATATTTTTCAAAGGATGGTGGATAGGTTATTTTTGTAAATACATCAGCATCTTTTTGTGGAATAATTATTGCGTGTATATCAAGATTTTTATAAGCTCTATTCATTGCATTTATTAATGATTGCTCATCTGCTGCAACTTTTGTAGGCTTTTTATCTCTCTTAACAATAAAACTTTCTCCACAAAACATACATATTACATTTTCCAATTTTTCCGGGACCTGAAGTTCTTCGCCGCATCTCGGACATTTTTCTAAAGTAAATGCCATATTAATATTACTCTCCCGTAAAAATAAAGTTTACTTATATTATTATATCGAACTAAAAATATTATTCTGAACGGCTTTGTCTTAAAGTTAAAAGTTCCGGCATATGCAAATATACCTGGTGTTCTAACTCAAGATCGCCGATAACGGTTGTACGACCGCCTTCATATTCAGCATCAACCCATTGTTTTATCTTTTCAACACGTGGGTCCCGCTTATCAATTTTATGAGCATCATCCAACATATAATAAGTATTAATCCAAGCTGTAATGCCAGCAAGGCCCGATACTTTATCAACAACTACTATAGGCGGACGTCCTAAGATATCAGTAGTATTGAATATATTGTATATTTCTTCATCTTTAAGTAAACCATCTGCATGTATACCAGCTTTAGTAGCATTAAATGCACGTCCTACAAATGGCGTACGAGGTGGTATTTCATAATTAAGTTCATTTTCAAAATATTCTGCAATTTCTGTTATAACCTTAAGGTCAAGACCTCCTGTATTGCCTTTTAACTGGCAATATTCAATACACATAGCTTCAAGAGGCGTATTACCTGTACGTTCGCCAATTCCAAGCAATGATGTATTTATAGCTGACGCGCCGTACATCCATGCTGTAACAGCATTAGGAACTGCATTATAAAAATCATTATGTCCATGCCATTCAAGCTGTTCTGATGGAACATGACTATAATTCATAAGTCCGTACATAATTTGCTGTACACTTCTTGGCAATACAACTCCTGGTATATATGAACCAAGGCCTAATGTATCACAAGCACGTATTTTAATAGGAATACCTGATTCTTTTGATAATTCCATAAGTTTAGCAGCAAACGGCAATACAAATCCAAAGAAATCTGCACGTGTTATATCTTCAAAATGACAGCGCGGTGTTATGCCTGCTTCAAGCGCTGCACATATAACTGATAAATAATTTTCTATAGCCTCATTACGTGTCCATTTCATCTTTTTAAAGATATGATAATCAGAACAGGATACAAGTATACCAGTTTCTTTTATATTCATATCTTTTACTAGCTGGAAATCCTTTTTATTTGCACGTATCCATGAAGTAATTTGCGGGAATTCATATCCACGTTCAAGACATGCGGTAACTGCTTCTTTATCTTTATTAGAATAAAGGAAAAATTCAGATTGATGAATAATACCGGAACCATTATCTAATTTATGTAATAAATCATATAAATGGACAATTTGTTCTACTGTATATGGTGAACGGGCTTGTTGGCCATCACGGAAGGTCGTATCAGTAATATACAATCTTTCAGGCATATTCATAGGTACAATACGCTGATTAAAAATAAGCCTGGGTATTTCATTATATGGGTACATATTTCTGAAAAGATTTGGTTTATCTACATCCATATATTTATAACCAAATTCAAGTACACCTGATTTTTTATTTAAAATAGGTTCCATAGTTTCAACTCCTTTGTTGATTATTATAACTTTTATTTATTTATAATATCATATTTAACATGTCGAAAACAGTTTTTTTAGTAATAATTAATTAAATGTTCATAGATTACCTACTTATACTTGACTTAGATATATTAAAATACATTATTTTTTTAGTTGTAAGCATAAAAATTATGATACTTTTTTGGATGAAATGTAAAAAATAATCATCTTATGGACAAATTGCAAATGATAGTGTATAATTTAATCTGCTATTTTGTTTAAAAGTATGTTTAACTTCAAGGAGGATATTTAATGAAACACTTAAAAAGGGGTATTTCCCTAGTCTTAGCTTTTGTATTGGCACTATCACTTACAGCATGTGGTGATACTACATGGGTATATAAATATGATGATGTAACTATTACATCAGGCATATATCTTGCTTTTTTGCTTGACGGATATTCTCAGGTTGTTTCGGAAGAATCTCTTGATACTACAGAAGGAGACGTTCTGTCACAAGACCTCAGCGATGGTACTTCCGTTGTTGACAGAGTAAAAGAAGTTGCAAAAGAAAATGTTAGCCAGGTTCTTTTTGCTATGTCTGAATTAAATAGGCTTGGCGTTGAAATGACTGAAGAAGATAATAGTATGGTTGATACCCAATCCGACAGTATGTGGACATATTATTCACAGTTTTCTAATAACGCATATGAAAATAATGGTACAAGCGAAGAATCTTTTAAAACATATAACAGATACAATTATTCAATAACAAAACTTTTTGAAACTCTTTACGGCGAAGGCGGAGAAAAAGAAATATCTGTAGAAGATCTTCTTGATTATTTTGAGAACAACTATTATAGTTTTAAAACAATATCTGCTCCATTAGTTGATACATCAACAGGCGAAGCTATAGAAGAAAGCGAAGCTAACGAAACTAAAGAACGTTTAGATGATTATGTAACTCAACTTAACGACGGTGTTTCTTTTGATACTGTACAAGCTCTTGAAAACGTTGCAACCGGTAATACTGATGGCAGTACTGACAGTGATGGAAATCCAGTTGTTGCACAAGCAAATGTTTTAGATGTTGATACAATATCATCAAGTATTTCAGAAGATGCAGTAACTCAACTTGCTTCTGCTGAAGTAAATGAAGCTTTTGCAATTGAAACTGACACATATTATTGGGTTATTCAAAAATGTGAGCTTGATGTTTCTGAAGGATCTGAAGATTTTACTAATAACCGTTTAAATATAATGAATGCACTTAAAGGCGAAGAATATGATACATGGCTGACTGAACAGGGTAATAGTCTTGATATGACAGTTAATAACCATGCAGTTAACTATTATTCTCCTAAAAAATTAAAAGTATAGTAATCTATTTAATTTTAATCAATAATCCCCCCTACTATTTATAACCATAGCAGGGGGGATATTTTATATTTTTCTTTCATAGCAAATATCATTTATCATGAAATCAATAATATCCCTACTGTTTTTGTACAAACCGCATGCCAACATTAATTTAATAATTGCACATTCACTTGATATATCCTTTAAAATATACACATTTTCAGTTTCATAAATTTTTTCAGATTTATATATTCCACCTTTACTATCAAATGGAGCTATAAAAAGTGGAATATCATATTCTTTACATCGTATGATTAAATTTTCTATAGAAAAATTTCCGTCTTCAGTACATACTGTGGATGAATGGTATGTTTCATGCAATATAGCTTTTATATTTCCTGTTATACAAATATTATTATAATTAAGTCCTGGATAAGGCATTATACGTAAAATATCAGTACTGAATACAGGATTTATCCTTTTGAACTGTACTGTATTATTATGACATTCTGATTGTTTAGATGATAATTTTATAGTATCATTTGTTATTATACATATAGGCTCAGTTATCCCAATAAATTTATTTTCAAAGGTTCTTGATTGCATAATATGTGAAGCTATATGAATATTAACTGTAATATTATCATTGCTCCATGCGCAAAATACGCCATTAAATTTTGTTTTTAATATAAATCTAACCGAAGCATTAAAATTTGTATATCCATTTGTACGTTTATCTCCTAATGGATAATTAGATGCTGTTATTATTACTGGTATTGGGATATTATTTAATAATAATGAAAGTGCGCATGAAGTATAACAAAGGGTATCCGAACCGTGAGTAATAATTATCCCATTATATTGTGTGAAATCAATGTACATGATAGTTTCATATAATTTAACCCAAAAATCCGGATTAATATTTTCACTTAATAAAACCGAAAAATTAATAATTTCAAATGATATATCATCTGAATAATTGTTTTGATAATTATCAATTAATTGTGATTTCGTAGACATATCTGGGGCTATTACTCCATTAGATAATACGCTTTCTATTGTTCCGCCTGTAGTTATTACTAATATCTTAGCCATATTTTAGAATATCCCATCCTTATAAAAAATTAAAAAACGCCAGATAAAATATTTATCCAAGCGTTTTTATTATATCATATTTAGATAGCGATTATTAAATATTTATGATCATATTCTTTATAATTAATATTTATGTGCAATAACCCCGGTCAATTCAACAGCATTTGAAATATGTTTATCAGAATATTTTTGAGGTTTAGAATAATCGGTTGACAAATATTTTTTGTTATCATCAGCAAATGTAGTAGTTATAATGCAATCGCTGCCCAATCTGTTCTGTGCAATAATACATCCTAAAAAGTTAGCGCCGGATGATACGCCTACGCCAATGCCAAGTTTCTCAGATAACATTCTTGCCATAATAATTGAATCGGAATCATCAACAGAAATGACCTCATCAAGCTTATCTAATTTTACTATATCAGGTATAAACTCATCAGAAATCCCCTGTATCCTATGTTTTCCTACTTTAAAACCAGTAGATAATGTAGGAGAATTAACAGGTTCAAGTGGGTAACATTTGCAATCAGGATTAATTTCTCTAAAACGTTTAGCAAGACCCATTATAGTGCCGCCTGTACCTACTCCTGCTACAACCCCATCCGGTTTAAGACCAAGAATATCTAATTGTTTAACTATTTCTTCAGCCGTAGTCAGATAGTGAGCCTGTACGTTGTCGTAATTGGAAAATTGACACGGAAGAAATACGCCGCCATTTTTAGCTAACTCTTCAGTTTTAGCAATAGAACCTAAAAATCCGCCTTCTTCTTCAGAAACCAAATGCACCTTTGCACCATAGCTTTCCATTAAATTAATACGTTCACGGCTCATCCAATCCGGCATATATATTATTACATCATGGCCTAAATATGCTCCAACAGCTGAAAAGGATATTCCCGTATTACCGCTTGTAGCTTCTGCTATAATATCGCCTTTTTTTATATTTCCAGTTTCATATGCTTTTTTTAATATATAAAAAGCAACCCTATCTTTAATATTTCCTGTAAGATTATAATATTCAGCTTTAGCAAATATTCGCCTTGGCTGGCCGTTATAATTAAACTGTATTTCCAAAAGAGGAGTCTTTCCAATTAACGGCTCAATATTATCAAATTTTTGCTGTATATCTGGTGTCATAGATAATTTCTCCTCAATAATAATATTGATACCATCTCACCCTGTAGATAGATAACTAAA
>CALWVB010000013.1 GCA_944384895.1 uncultured Clostridia bacterium
GATAGGCTGCATGTGTAAGCGTAGTGATACGTTTAGCTTGGCAGTACTAATAGGTCGAGGGCTTGACCTTCTTTCCTTCTACTTCTTATATTTCGTTATTCAGTTTTTAGGGTGTGAGTCTGTGGAATATTATTATTAAAATTAAACTCCGATTTCAAATCGGAGTTTTTTTGTTATAAAAAATTATTTATATAATTTTATGAAAATAAAAAACTGAGTAATGAAATAATAGATTTTATTTTTTTAATTATATACGGTTATGTATAATATTATAAATATTTCAGATTAACGTATATTTTACATAAATAAATTTTACTGAATATTCATGTATCATGAGTACGCTACAAAAAATACTATAATTAATTGTACCTATGAATACTTGCCTATATATCCATACATATCTCCATGATATGATTTTATGATTAAGTTACTATAATTGTTGTATAATTATTTACTATGATTTATATTAAATTAGAGGAGTTTACTTCTAAAGCAGTGGGGCGCCTGCGCAGCGCATCTTTAGATGCGCTAGGATGCAAAATAATGCTTGATAATGCAGATAGTGTGAGAAAGTATACTTATATTAAAAAAATACCAGATTTTATATGAGAAAATTATTTTGCATAGAGCAGCCATATGAAATATGGCTGCACGCAGGCGCCCCATTTTTCTAAGATAACGTAACCTAGTATGTTTTATTTAATAAAATATTATATACTTTATTTTTATTATATATTTTTAGCTATTGGGTAATTTAAATTAATATACTAATCATTACATTTGTTTATTTAATACATTCTATTAATTCACAATAATATTGATATATTCACGTAATTTTTGTATAATTATATTGCTTTAAGTATAATTTAGGATGTGAAATAATATGAAAGTATTTATTAGCTGGTCTGGAGAAAAAAGTCATAAAATTGCTAATATATTAAGAGAATGGATGCCTTGTGTCATTCAATCTATTAAACCATATGTTTCATCTAAAGATATAGATAAAGGCGCACGCTGGAGTACTGATATTGCTAAAGAACTTGAAGATTCTTATTTTGGAATAATTTGTGTAACAAAAAGTAATATAAATGCACCGTGGATAAATTTTGAAGCCGGAGCTTTATCAAAAGCTATAGATAAGTCCAATGTAGCGCCATTTTTATTTGATATTAATCCGTCTGAAATAAGTGGGCCTATATCACAATTTCAATTCACAATTTTTGATAAAGAGGATATAAAAAGTCTTATGACAACTATAAATGGTTTATGCAGTGAAGGCAGATTATCAGATGCCCATTTTGAAAGATCTTTTGAAAAATGGTATCCTGCATTAGAAAAAGAACTTAGTACGCTAAATATTGATGATATTATGCCAGCAGATGATGAGTGTGAACCGGTTGAAATGGTAAATGATTCAGATAATTCAGACCAAGCTTTAAAGATATCAAAAGTAAAACAAGAATTAAAAACAAAATTAAGATTTATTGATGAGTTTCTTGAAAGCAGCAGTGGAATTTTATTATCAGAAGAATATAAATGTATGATGTTGCTTGATTTTTTTAAACAATATATACCTGTAATATATTATATGGGTAAAGATTTGATCGATATTTTAAATTCAGATCGTTCAGATAAGCTTAAAAGCAGCATGTTTGATGATCTTGTGGAGACTGCGGATGCAATGATACAAAAATATGTTTCTGTAAATTATAATGATGATAAGTCAATTTTTTCTTTGTATGATCTAGGATTAAATATGCTGATTGAACAATTACGTGAATTGCAGAATGAATATGATGCTTATATTGATCAGAAAAACTATAAAAAAGAAGTAGAAGTAATATAATACTTCTACTTTACTAATTTTAATAGTTTAATTTTTTTATTAATCCATCCAATATTTCCTATCCAGGCCCCTATATTGAATAGCTTCTAATAAATGAGCAGAGCCAATAACATCTTCATTATCCATATCAGCAATGGTACGTGATACTTTTAAAAGCCTGTCATAAGCACGGGCAGATAATCCTAAAGTTTCAAATGCATTTTTCATAAGCGTTTTAGCATCATCTGTTAAAGGACAATATTTTCTGATATTATCAGCAGTCATCCTGGCATTGTAAGGTATATTTGTATCATGAAAGCGTTCAGCTTGTATTTGTCTTACTTTATTAACACGTTTACGTATCTGGGCAGAACTTTCAGAAGGCGTTGAATCGGATATTGCTTCATAATCAACCGGAGGCACTTCAACATGAATATCAATTCTATCAAGCAAAGGGCCGGATACACGTGAAAGATAATTAGTAATAGTACGGGATGAACATTTACATCTGCGTGTTGGATGTCCATAATATCCACAAGGACAAGGATTCATAGCGCAAACCAGCATAATAGAACAAGGATAATTTAATGTACCGGAAACACGTGATATTTTAACACAGCCATCTTCTATAGGCTGACGCAGTACTTCTAAAGAATTTCGGCTAAATTCCGGCAATTCGTCTAAAAATAATACTCCATTATGAGCTAATGATATTTCGCCAGGCCGAGGTACAATACCGCCGCCAGCTAAAGCACCGGGTGATGCGGTATGATGAGGCGCACGGAATGGACGTGATGTTAATAAAGGGGTATCTTTAGGAAGAATACCTGCGATTGAATGGATTTTTGTAGCTTCTATAGCTTCATGAAAAGTCATATCAGGCAATATAGAAGGCAATCGATTTGCAAGCATACTTTTACCAGAACCAGGAGGACCGATCAGCAGTATATTATGTCCACCGGCAGCTGCTATTTCCATAGCACGCCTTGCTTCCAATTGGCCGCGTACATTGCAGAAATCAGGCATATCAATTTGCAGCGATTGTTTAAACTCAAATTTTGGAGCTTTATCAATTAATGTTATACCCATCATATGGTCCAAAAGCTGGGATACAGTCTGTACGCCATAAACTTCTATATTTTCAGCAGCTGAAGCTTCTTTACAATTATTATATGGTACAAATATTTTTTTAAAACCATTATTACCAGCTTCTATTGCTATAGGTAATATACCATTAACAGGACGGACTTCGCCGGTTAAAGATAATTCCCCTGTAAAAATACATTCATTAAAATTAAAATGTTCAGGTACAAATTGTCCGCTGGATATTAAAAGAGCTATTAAAATAGGGAGGTCATATAAAGGACCTTCTTTTCTTATATTGCCAGGAGCTAAATTAACTGTTATATGTGAAGAAGGAAATTCAAATCCAGTATTTTTAAAAGCAGAACGTACCCTGTTGCGCGATTCTTTTACAGCGGTATCAGGTAAGCCTACTATTTCAAAGCATGGTACTCCAGTACATATATCACATTCAATTGATATAGGATATGCATTTAATCCATATAAACCCATGCTATGTATCTCATTAAACATAAAAAATACACCGCCTTTGGATAAATTATATAATATGTGAAGATATATTGCAATAAAAGGTGGTGTAATGTGATAAATATTAACGTAATGAGACGATAAGATTACATATAATAGTGAGTTGCGTTTATTAATATTATATATTATAATATTGAGATAGTCAGATTAGATGACATAAAATAGAAATACTGTTTTAGAATATTATAAAAAGTGCATAAGTACCGATTAAAAGAGGGGGGCGCCTGCGCAGCGCATCTATTGATGCGCTTAAAATGCAAAATAATAGATTATAAAATAAGCATAATGAAAATAAAAACAGATATTTCCTTATTAGACAGAGGATTTATATATAAAATTATTTTGCATAAAGCAGCTATATTACATATAGCTGCACGCAGGCGCCCCCTTTTTTACGGTAATCGGTAGCTTTATCTACAATTATAAAACATAGATTTAACTTTACTTTATATTTTATTATATAATATTGGATAATAATAGAATAGTAGTAAAAACAGTATTCAGCAATATTTAAGTATATATTAAATTAAGGTGACATAATGGTAGTAATGAGTTGCAGCCAGCTAAGTAAAAGTTTTGGCGAAGAAATCTTATTTGATAAAATAAGTTTTCATGTACAGGATAATGATAAAATAGGCCTGGTTGGAGTAAATGGCACAGGTAAAACTACATTGTTTAAAATTATAAACGGTGAGATGTCTCCAAGTGAAGGCCAGGTGCATATATCAAGAGATAGCAATATAGGTTATATGGAACAGCATGCCTGTTCTGATATGGATTGTACGGTATATGAAGAAGTATTGCGTGGATTTAATAATCTTATACAAATGGAAAATCAGCTTGATATAATTGCGCAGGATATACATAATGGTAAAAGCGATATAAATATATTAATAAAAAAGCAGCAGGAACTTTTGGAAAGATATGAACTATTAGGCGGGCTTACATATAAAAACAGGATAAAATCAGCCATAGTAGGGATGGGATTTTCTAAGGAAGATTTGGATAGACAAGTATCAACTTTAAGCGGTGGACAAAAATCTAAGATTAGTTTAGTAAAAATGCTGCTGAGTAATTCAAAATTTTTATTATTAGATGAACCTACCAATCATCTGGATATTGATTCAGTACAATGGTTGGAAGATTTTCTTATATCATATCAAGGCGCTTTTATAGTAATTTCACATGACAGATATTTTCTTGATAGAGTAACAAAAAAGACATTGGAATTATCAAATGGGAAATTAAGAATGTTTAATGGATGTTATTCAGAATATCTCAAAGAAAAGGTGCGCACAAGAGAAATTGAAGAACATCATTATGAAAATACTATGCGTGAAATAAAACGTATTGAAGGTATAATAGAACAGCAGCGCAGATGGAATCGTGAAAAAAATATAAGAACAGCAGAAAATAAGCAAAAAATGGTGGACAGGCTTAAAGCTACTTTAGTAAAACCTGAAAAAGAAGAAAGCGGTATACGTTTTAATTTTGAAATAAAAGAAGAAAGCGGCGAAGATGTAATAATTGCGGAAAATTTATCAAAATCATTTGGTGAAAAACTTATATTTTCCGGAGCTGATTTACATATACAAAAAACTGAACGTGTATTCTTATTAGGTCCAAACGGCTGCGGTAAAACTACATTATTAAAAATATTAGCAGGCCAGCTTATTCAGGACACTGGATATATACGCCGTGGCACAGGACTTATGTCAGGATATTATGACCAGACATTAGCTGGACTTAATATGCAAAACGATGTAATATCAGAAGTATGGAACGCATATCCAAAATTGACACAAACACAGGTAAGAAATGCTTTAGCTGTATTCCTTTTTACAGGCGACGATGTTTTTAAACAAATATCAAGTTTAAGCGGCGGTGAGCGCGCAAGAATAGCTTTATTAAAATTAATGCTGTCTGGATGTAATTTTCTTTTATTAGACGAACCGACAAACCATCTTGATGCAGCGTCACGTGAAGCTCTGGAACAGGCGCTTATGTCCTATCCAGGCACGCTATTAATGGTATCGCATGACAGGTATTTTATAAATAGGTTAGCTGACAGGATATTATATATGGAAAAGGGTAAGCTGCTTGATTTTGACGGCGATTATGATTATTTTAAACAGCATTATATCCCGCAGCAAATAGAGAATAATACAGAGCTAAAGAATGATAAACCAAAAGTAAATATATATAAACTAAAAAAGGAAAATGAATCGCTTATAAGGCGTACCATGGGACAAATATCGCGCTTGGAAGAAGATATATCACAACAGGAGAAAAAGATATCATCATTACAATTAAAGCTCAGTACGCCTCAAATAGCAGCAGATTATGAGCAGATATGCCAGATTAATTCTGAGCTTGATGAAGAAAATAAAACGCTTGATGATATGTATGTACAATGGGAAGAATTATCTGAACAATTAAAAAATGCTCAGTTAAACAGAAATCAATATGAATAAGGGTATAAATTAAAATAATGTATTGATTAGGTAATATGCCCTTATAAAGTCAAATAGCATATAATAAAAGAAATATATAACAAGAACTAATATTAATAAAAATATACGGTAATGTATCGCTTAGAAGGGGCGCCTGCGCAGCGCATCTTTAAGATGCGCTAAAAGCAAAATAATTTAGTGTTAAAGCAGGTTGAGATGAGTATCTATAAACAAATATTTTCTTAGATTCTCTCAGCATTTTTATTTAAAAAATTATTTTGCGTAAAGCAGCCATATAAAATATGGCTGCACGCAGGCGCCCCACTTTAAGGTAATTTGTCCGAGAATATTTTTAATAAGAAAAATATGTCCATTTTTTCCTTTATAACAGCACAAATTATTGTATGGAGGATAACCAACGGAATTATCCGGCTCATATTGAGATGATACAATTTCAATATACGTACGGGAAGTATATATTGAAATTTTTACATTTGGTATTAATACGATTCATATTGTACGCCACTGCCATTATGGAAAGTGTGGATTAAAATCAGGCGCTTGAGTTATATTTGTTTTGTAGCACGTGTCGCTGCCCGTATGCATTATAAATATATTAATTTAGTAATATTTTATTTAATGTAAGATAAATATAAATATTAAAAAGTTCTAATATAATTTTGTTATAGTAAAAACAGATGCTAGCTTAAAAATTTTAATTCATTTAAGATATAAATGAAAATAAGACCGGCCGGTTTTTATACCGGCCGGTCTTATTTTGCTTGAGGGGTTGAGGAGGGTTAAGTACCTGAACAATATTAAGCGCGGCACTTAATAATTGCTTATTTGGTACATTTTTATTATATAAGCTGTATTTGTCGTTTTTATGTATTAAAAATTAATAATCAGTGAAGTTAAAATTTTGTAATAAACAATTGTTTTGCATTATTTATTAAATCTTGTTATAATATATAATTATATAGAGTATATTGGTTTAATATAAAAAATAATAATTAATTATTTTACTATTAGAATGGATGAATCATATGAAAAAGCTTGACGGTATACAACAAAAAATATACGAATATTTAGTAAAAAGCATACAAAATGGATTACCGCCAACAGTAAGGGAAATATGTTCTGCAGTAGGTATAAAATCTACGTCAACGGTGCATTATCATTTAAAAATATTGGAACAGGAAGGATATATAACAAGAGACGGCAGACTGAATCGATCAATTCGTATTAATTCACAGTCAGCATGTATGGTTCCGTTAATAGGTAAAGTTACTGCAGGCATGCCTATACTTGCAGTAGAAGAAATTGAAACTTACATACCCATACCATCAAATTTAGGAAAAGATTCTAAATTATTTGCCCTGCGGGTAATGGGAGAAAGTATGATAAAAGCAGGGATAATGGATGGAGATATTGTAGTAGCAAAACAGACAGATTATGCGGAAAATGGACAAATAGTTGTAGCACGGCTTGGCGATGAAGCAACAGTCAAGCGTTTTTATAAAGAAAATGGAAAATACCGGTTACAACCGGAAAATGATTTTTTAGAACCTATAATAATAGATACATGTGAAATATTAGGTAAAGTCGTATCATGTATAAGGTATTATTGATTTGCATGGAGTGTAAAACAGTTGAATTATATTAATACAAAATTAAACGCGGCAGCAATACACATTAGATCAGTCCCAATATTAGATTTAGCAATTTCTATGGGATATGATGATTTTTGCGATAATGTTGAAATGAATACTCCGTTTCAAAAAAGGATGTTTGCTCAAACAGCTGTCGATATGTTATCTGATTTATCTGATGATAAATATGGATTAAAAGATATTATTCCATATTCATTATATAGCAGAGGGCGAGAAGGTAAAAAAGCATCTGAATCGGAATTTTATTTATTTAAAAAAGTAGTCGAGCTTTGTGAAGATATTATTAATAAAGCTGAACGCGCTCATAATAATTGGATACGGTCAATTTATGAATGCGCGCATATGACTGATTATGATACAGGTAAATTTTTAGAAGCTTTTACCCGGTCTGCTGCATGGGATATCAGTTTTTCAGCAGATGATATGAATAATTTAGCAATGAATCTTATGCCGGAAGATTGGGGTAGAGCATCTTTAATATTTATAAATCCTAAAATATTAAATAATATTGATTTACCGGAAATAGCGCGTATGTTTTTAATGGAATGTGAACCGGTTAAAGATGATATAAATAATGATAATGAAATAAATATACGTATGCTTATATATCCGGTAAATGATAACAGAGGTTATTTTGATTTATGTCTTAATGGTAATTTTACTGAAATATATATAAGATGCAGCGGATTAAAAGTAAATTATAATTTTTTTGATTATGCAAAAACATTATATTTAAAAGGATGCACATATTATGAAGCTGTTATAAAAGGATGTATGGCAATAGCAGGGAAAAATAGTGTATTTGGTTCAAGTTTATTAAATAGTAATGAAAGAAGACTATTGCCGTTTGCAAAATTAATAGCTGTAACCGGATTAAATGCATCAGAAAAGAAAAAATTAAAATTTGATGGATTTAGCCGTACCCTGCTTTTGGATTTTATTGATAACAGATTAGAATATGAACGTGCAATTCATATAATAAGAGATATTTTTGAATATGAAGAATTAGCAAGGGCATTGGAAGATACTATTCAAAAATATGATGAAAAAGGCTTTGAAGAAGCATGTATAAAATTTTCTGAGGTTATGTATCATTTTATAAGGATACAAAATAATTTAAGCGGAAATATATTGCTAAATAGAGCGTTTCAAATGATTATAAAAACTTCAGATGAAAATATGCAGCTTGATATAACTGGAAAATGTATTTTAAAAATAAAAGAAAAATTTGGAGATATAAATAATTATATATTAAATAAAGGATTTGAAGGGGTTTTTCCTCATTTTAGAAGAAAACGCAATGATAAATATGAATATTTAACAATAAACAGCCAGGTCAGTAGGTCAGGCAAGGATATATATACTATCTATTCGCATATAAATATTGGTAGGATACCAGCAAATAATAAAAAATTAAAGGATATACCTTTTGATCAGACAACGATAGAAGATATATTTGCTATTAAATCACCAAATTCATGTATAGGAAGCCTTATGGATAGCAGCGATGGTGGAGATATGGCTGTAAGTTTCAGTATACAGGAACTGGAACAAAATAATAATGAAAATGAAATATTAATAAATGGCATAGAAATGTATATAGATGCTGCTGATAATGCATTAAAAAGAAAACGTCTTCAAAAAGAATATATAAAACAGCGTAGAATAGCATATAAAGAAACAGGTAAAAGAAAGAAAAGTATTATTACAAATATATTATATTCAGCTGTTATAACTGCAGCCTTTATTATGGCGTTATATTATTTTTTTGAGGGATTGTTTTTTTCGCCGGTTTATGATACAATTTTTATCTCATTATTTTTTATAGTTTTATCTACAGCTTTTATATTAACTGATGAATTGGAAAATACGTATAGGATATTAAAATAACTATTTTACTATTTGTAGTTATTTTTATGCTTTGGGGGAGTTATTTTGTCAGTATATGAATTACTGCTTACTGCTATAGGACTTTCTATGGATGCATTTGCAGTATCAATAGCCGATGGAATACAGGCAAAGAGATTAAAAATTTCATCAGCATTAAAAATTGCAATAGTATTTGGCGTGTTTCAGGCATTAATGCCTATAATTGGATTTTATGCCGGGACAATGTTTCGCGATTTAATAGCTGCATTTGATCATTGGATAGCCTTTGGACTGCTGGTCTTTATAGGCGGAAAAATGCTATATGAATCAATATTTAAAAAAGATGATGATACAAAACAACCATGTTCATCCTCGACAAAGTTATTGATAGTTATGGCTATAGCAACCAGTATAGATGCGCTTGCAGTTGGCGTAAGTTTAGCTATGTTAAAGGTCAATATATGGCTGTCGGCAGGTATTATAGGAATAGTAACTTTTATAATATGTTTTGCCGGAGTATTTATCGGAGCAAAATGCGGCCGAATATTTAAAAAAGGTCCGGAAATTGCCGGCGGTATTATACTTATTATTATTGGGATAAAAATACTTATAGAGCATTTGCTTACAGAATAATATAATAATATAATTAAAAAGAGCATGGTATTATAATAAATACCATGCTCTAATATTTTTCATATAAATTTATGCAACTGCCATACGTTTCATTAATTTTTTTATTGGTTTATAAATAACATAAGCTATTATAAAATCAACCATACTATGGACGATTGTACCGACGCCTACAAGCAATATTACAGAAAACATGAAACCTTTAGCGTAATAACCTGCGCCCATTGCGTTTTGGAAATAAAACGGAACGACTACAAGTACTTCGCATACAGCGTGTATCAAAGCCATTAAAATATTAAAAAGCCATGTTTTATTAAAAGATTCAATATATTTTGGATATTTTTTTAATATGAATGAACCTATTAAAGCGAATACAATATGGGATAAAGCACGGAAAGCAATAACAATAGGAGAAGTCATAAAGAAACCGATTGCAGTTCCGATTGAAACAAATATAGCTGTTACAGGAGATATAAACATTGCAAGAAATGTTGGGACATGGCTTGCTAAAGTAAAAGACATAGGTTCAAGTATAATCTTTAGCGGTGAAAATAATGGTATAATAATGCCGATAGCGCATAAAAGCGCCGCTATTACCATATTGGTAACAGCAGATGATACATTTGTTCGGCTCAAATGAAAAAACCCCCCAAAAAAAATTATTATATAAATTAAAGCCTATAAATCCATATGTATTTTGTTAATATAATAAAGATATATCTTAAAATTAAATATGAGAGATATTATCAACAATTTTTTGCATATCATCAGGCAATTCAGCAGAAAAATTCATCTCATATCCGCTTATAGGATGATTAAATTTTATATTAGCACAATGCAGAGCCTGGCGTGATATTAAGTTTTTGCCGATAATATTACAATCAGATGTTAAATCATCATTTTGAGTATTAATTCGGCCATACATAAAATCGCCTAATAAAGGATGGCCGAGATAAGAAAAATGAGTGCGTATCTGATGGGTACGGCCGGTTTCAAGATGAATTGATAATATAGAGATATTATCAGAGCATAAGATTACTTTATAATGAGTAACAGCTCTTTCGCCGCCGTCGCCCACTTCACGTTTAATGCCATATCCTTCGCAGCGTCTTATCGGCAGATCAATAGTACCGCATTTTGGCGAAACATTACCGCTTACAATAGCTATGTATTCTTTATCAATATTACCCGCTAACATTTTCGCCGCATGAGCATGTTTAGCTATAAGCTGCAAACCGGTAGTATCCCTGTCAAGCCTGTAAACCGGGCGAAAAGCACGTCCGCCTTCGCCGTTATTTTCCCAATAGGCTGCAACTGCATTAGCAAGAGAATCATCATAATGACCGGGAGAAGGATGTACAGGAAGATTATAAGGTTTATTGACAATTAAAATATGCTCATCCTCAAAGATTATAGGAGGCATATCAATTTTATTAGCTATAGCGGGATGTTTATCTTCAGGCAGTTGTATTTTAATTTTATCGCCTGTTTTTATAGTATCTATAACACGAATATGGACGCCGTTACATGTAATACCCATAGGTACATGTTTAAGCTTTACTAAAAGGCGGGCGGATATTGAACAATACCGCCGCAAAAATACCTTTACAATGGTCCCGTTATATTCATCAGGTACCGTAAAGCTTAACTCAATCATATGTATCGGCGTCCCTCCGTTTTATTATTGTTCAGTTTTAATTATTTTTAAATTATTTTACTTCAACTGTCCAGCCAAAAGTATCCTTTATTTTACCCCATTGAATACCTGTAAGGGTATCATAAAGACGCTGAGATACTTCGCCGATTTTACCGTTATTTATTTCCATAATCTTTTTATCGCCCCAGTTGAGATGGCCGATTGGAGAAATAACAGCAGCAGTACCTGTACCAAAAGCTTCTTCAAGTTTACCATCGTCATAAGCCTTAGCTAATTCATCAATGGAAATCTTACGTTCTGTAACTTTATAACCCCAGGATTTTAATATTTCAATAGCAGATTTTCTTGTAATACCGCCTAAAATAGAACCGTCAAGAGATGGGGTGATGATTTCGCCGTCAATTTTGAAGAATACGTTCATTGTGCCGACTTCTTCGATATATTTGCGTTCTACACCGTCAAGCCATAATACCTGGGTATAATGCTTTTCTTTAGCAACAGCCTGGGCTTTAAGAGAGCTTGCATAGTTACCGCCTGTTTTTGTAAAACCAGTACCGCCTTTTACTGCGCGGACAAATTCAGTTTCAACATAAATTTTTACAGGATCCAGTCCTTCTGGATAATATGGGCCAACTGGTGAAGCGATTATCATAAAATAATAATGCTTGCCAGGACGTACTCCAAGATGAGGATCGGAAGCAAAGATAAACGGACGGAGATAAAGTGATGTATCAGGAGCGGATGGTATCCAGTCCTTATCAAGATTAACAAACTCTTTTGTCAATTCAACGCATTTTTCAACGTCTACAAGCGGAATGCAAAGACGTTCATTTGATAAATTAAGCCTTTTAAAATTTTCTTCTGGACGGAAAAGTAATATTCTTCCATCAACAGCACGGTATGCTTTCATACCTTCAAAAACTTCCTGACCATAATGAAGAATCATAGCGGCAGGATCAAGCGAGATTGGTCCATATGGGACAATACGTTCATCATGCCAGCCTTTACCTTCATCATATTCCATTATAACCATATGATCGGTAAACAGATCGCCAAATGTTAATTTTGATTCGTCAACTGGTTTGGCTTTTGGATGTTTTGTTTTTTCGATTAACATAATATCAAGTCCTTATATATAAAAATTATGTAATTAAGCGCTAATTTTATAAAAAATCTAACTTAAATTATACCAGTATTATAAAATCATTGCAAGAGATAAAATGGACAATGCCGCCTGGATTATCAGACGGCATTGTATTAATTTTTTATGAAGATTATGTTATAAAATATAAAACAATGTCAAAAAAACATTAAATTATGTAATACCTTTTATTTTAAGCATCTCATCTACTGTTACAAAAGTATATCCTTGTTCTTTTAACTTGCCAATAACAATATCAGCAGCATCGACTGATGTTTCATAAAGGTCATGCAGCAATATAATTGATTTATTACCTACTTGACTCATAATATTATTTACAACCGTTTCTGTATTACGGTATTTCCAATCTTCTGGGTCAACAGACCAATAAACAACATTACAGCCGTCAAAAACCTTTACGCTGCGGTCCCAATTGCCTCCAGGAGGACGTATAGTAGTCGGACGCTTACCGCAAACTTCAAAAAGCTTATCAGACGTTTGCTGAAGATTTGCACGCTTTTGTTCGTCGCTTAATTTACTTAAATTTGAATGATCCCATGAATGGTTACCAAAAGCATGTCCAGAATCTGCAGCACGTTTTAAATACTCAGGATAATATGAAATACGCTCGCCAACTATATAAAATGTAGCTTTAACGCTGTGCTTATCTAAAATATCAAGCAGCTTGTTTGTATATTTGCTTGGACCATCGTCAAAGGTTATAGCAACATATTTTTGACCGTCATCAACTACAGGAGGAGCTGTACTTTGAGCAGCTTCTTGTTCAGCAGTAGGCCTTTTGACAGTAATTTTATATTCTTTAGTGCTGTTACCACTTGCAGAGGTAACAGTAATAAGAATAGTATTATCACCATAGCTTAATTTATCCGATCCGGCAATATTAACTTTAGCATTAATATCTTCTGTTTCAGCGATAATATCCACAGCTTCAGTATCGGATTTTACATTAGAGATATATTCCAATGTATCAACAGAAAAAGATGGGGAAATACCAAAACCTTTTATTGATAAGCTGGTAAGGTTTGTATTATCAGAACCTTGCCTAGTAACATTTAAATGATATTTTGATGAGGATTTACCATTGCCGACAATGATATCATACTCATTTTGTCCAACTTCCAATTCTGTAGGGCCTTCAATATCAATAGATGCACTGTTTTTATCATAATCTGGAGTGATATTTATTGCTGTGCAGTCATTAGGTACAGTTACAGAATAACTAAAAACAGTGCTTGAAAAGGCAGGAGATAATTCGCCCACATCAATATTTATATTTTTTAATAATGGTGCAAGCTGATCACCTAAACCACTTAATGGATCGGAATTAGTACTGTGATGGCCGGATGAGACATCGGCCATAGTTTGTACCGATTTATCTTTACATCCTGTGAAGGCTGTTAACAATAAACAAAAAATTAACAATAAGCTTAAAAGACGCTTATGCATTTTAAGGACACCTGCCTTTTAACGTTAATTTATACTTAATAATAAGTATAACATCAAAAAATACTTAATACAACTAAATTCAACAAAATTCTGTAAAAATATACCTAAATAGTACAGCTCGTTTTTGTGCACTGTTTATAATGACTGAATTTAATTTTATATAAGAATACCCTGCCTTGAATAACATCTTCAGGGCAGGGTATTCTTTGAAATTATATGCAAGATAGTAATACACAAAATAATCTAAATAGCATAAAACAAAATATTATATTAAAAACTGATCTAAAAAACTGTATACAGGAAAAAGTATCGATAATAAGGGGGGGGCGCCTGCGCAGCGCATCAAAAGATGCGCTAGGACGCAAAATAATAGCCGATAAAAGCAGGTAAAGTGAGAATCTTAAACAAAATTATTGTTTTAATTACAGCATCCTTATATAAAAAATTATTTTGCGTAAGGCAGCCATATAAAATATGGCTGCACGCAGGCGCCCCCCTCTTTATAAGCCAACGTAACTGAAAACATTTTCATTACAAATATATTCAGTTTATTTTTAATATTAGTTATTGACCATTTTGCGATTTAGTTAATAAAAAAAGAATCTAAATTATTGTTAAACAACAACATGAGTAGTAATAAAAGTATCACGGAAATTTTTATAAGTATGATAAGAATATTCAATATCATTTAAAAATTCCGGAGTATTTTCTTCTGGTATTAAATATAATTCCAGATAACGGTTATCATCATAATTATTTTCATTTACATAAGTAAATACATATGAATAACCGGAAAAATCAGTTTGATTTGAGAATGGATCATTATAAAAGTCGTATATATCTATTTTAACAGCAGAACTTAATATTTCATTAATCTGTGTTTTATCGGTTATATAGGCTGATTTTACAGTTCCAGCGTCAGCATGCAGTTCTTCAAGCCGGTCTGGTTCAATATCAAAATCATAAAGAAACGGCTCAAAATTAGCGCCTAAGATATAGCCGGTTGTCGAAGCTTTTTGTACATCCGGAGATATAAGGATTAAATCACTTTCAAGAATTTCATATGTGCCATCAAGTGATGGATCGGTTCTTTGTGATGATGACATTCCTTTTTGTTCTAAAAATGATAAAACATTGCTATATCCTGGATATACTAAAATGGTTATATCATTTGCACTATAGCTTCCAAATAAGAATATATTAAAAGGATTCTTATTTGTCTTATTTAATTCATCAGACCTGAGAGTTATTGTAGCTATAGGCGTCTGATAATCAACAGTAGAATCTTTTGCAAACTGTTCTGTTAAATCAGTCTGAAAAGCATTATTAAGCCGATCATATTCTTCTTTTGTAATATCAATATTATATGAATCAAATCCATTGCTGTCATAATAGAACATCTGGTCATAATAAGCATTTTGCATTTGTTTAGCAGTATTTTGATTGCATTGATAATCTTTCTGAAGATTTATATCAGAAATAATCTCACTATAAGGGTTATCTTGAATATTATAAGTGCGTTTAATAATATTCCCATTATTCATATGGTATTCAATGGTTATATCATTTAATGAAGAAAACATTGATGAGAATAATCCATACGTAGCATATGGAGTTTCATAATCATCATCGCCAATATAATTTGAAGCTGGTTGGAATAAAGTCTTTTTACGAATTTCACCGACATCTTTAGCTATATTGTTATGAAGTTGATTAACAAGATATATAGACTTTTCATCAGTTAATAAAATGGTATCATGTGAAGAATATGAAGTATAGCTATTTGAATCAAATGAATCTAAAGCCTGGCCATAAATTTTTACGCCCTGGATATTTTCTGTTTTTGGCACACGGGTTTCAAATCCAAGGCCTCCGGTAGAAATAATGCAGTAAAACAGGCCAAATGCAGCTGCAATTACAGCATAAGTTATAAGGCTTTTGGCATATTTCTTAAAGCCACGGGATATAATCAGTTCTACAATAGTATAAGCTATAAAAGAACCTAAAATAAATCCAGCAAAGAATGCTATTATATTATTAAGTATAGCAATAAATATAAAGCCTAACATTATACCTGATAAAGCAGATACTACGACTTTAATAATTATTTTTAAAGGAGGAAATGCAAAAGGCAATCCGGCAGCTTCACTTTTGCGGCGGGAATAAAGTAATATTGAAGCTGTAAATAATACAACAATAAATACAAGCCACCATATAACCGAGCCAAGAGACGGGGATATAAAAGAAATAACTATTCTTATAAAAGGCGATAATAAGAAATACATCTCAAATTCAATATTAGATGTATAACCATAAAGCATTATACCGAATAAACCATTTGTTACAAGCAGCATTAATGGCCATGCTATATTTATTGTAATAAGCGATAATATTGAATCAAATATAGTACCGGTATTTACTGTAATAAAAACTGATAATGTATAACTGGCAATTTCCAGCATAATAAGAGTAAATGTAAATTTAGCAAATTGAAGATTTGTTATATCATTAAGATTCATTAATACTTTTATTACAAAAGTAATTCCTAAAACAACAATAGTAGGTATAAGCAAAAGAGTTAAACCAGCAAAATATTTTGACAGAAATAAAACAGGACGGCTTAAAGGCAAAGAATGAAACGCATCGACCGATTGTTTATTATTCATATAATTAAATATCATACTGGAAAGGACAATTACAAAGATAATAATTGTTACAATCATTAAAATTTGGCCGAACAGATATGAACCAAACATAGGATAACCTGAAAGAGTATTCCCAAATTCATCGGTATATTCCTGTAAAGGAGCTTTATTTAATACATAACTTAATGCGTTTAAAAATATATTTGCCGGCATAAAAATTATCATAATAGCTGACATAATAGCGGTTATGCCTATATGTTTTTTCAAAGTCCACAGATAAAAATTTAAACCGGCGCCTTTTTTATAATAGGATGGAGTTGACGTCATAATTAGCAGCCTCCAATTCATATATAAATATTTCTTCAAGAGTAGGCGGTACCATTTCAAGGAATGTTGGATTTAATTGATTTAATTTTTGCCTGATTTCTTCTCTGTCGCCGCGTATAATCATATTAAGAAGAGACCCCTGCTGCGTAATACGGAGAATATTGAGATCTTTTAATTTTTCTGGGGGCGGGACAGGATTAAATACACCCTGAACTTTTTGTATTGTTAATTTTATATCATCAAGTTCACGGTTAAATATAAATTTACCTTTATGCAATAAACCTACATGATCGCATAAGTCCTCTAATTCACGAAGATTATGTGAAGATATAATGGCTGTCATATTATGTTCAGTTATACCGTCAGCCAATAAACGTTTTATCACCTGTCTTATAACCGGATCTAAACCATCAAAAGCTTCGTCAAGCAAAAGATAATCTGGATTTACAGATAAAGCTAACATTAAAGCAGCTTGCCTTTGCATACCTTTTGACATATTTACAATACGCATATTTGGATCAATAGGAAAAACTGAACGCAGATAATTAAAACGTTCATCACTAAAACGGCTATAAGCCATTTTATAAAATTTAGCCATTTCCATAACATTGCATTGATGAATAAAATAAGGGTTATCCGATACAAAAAACAGACGCGATTTTACTTCTGGATTTTCATATGGGGATGTACCGTCTATTAAAACAATGCCATTATCCGGTTTATATACTCCAGAAATCAAACGCAATAAAGTTGATTTACCGGATCCGTTTGAACCTACTAAGCCATATATACTTCCAGTTTCAATGTAAGCTGACATCTCATCTACAGCGGTTATTCCACCTTGAAATTTTTTTGTAAGGCTATTAATTTCAATCATTGCCTGCACTCCTTCCGGAATATACGTCATCCAAAACAATTTGAGCCTGCTGTTTAGGAAGACCTTGCGTATATGCATCTGTAACTGCAGCTTTCAAATGCTCACATATTTGTGAATATTTTTGTGAACTCAATTGTGCTTCATCAGAAATAAAGGAACCTTTACCTTCTATAGAATAAATTAATCCTTTGTTTTCTAAAATCTGGTATGCCTTTTGCACTGTATTTGGATTAATACCAAGATCTAAAGCTAAACTGCGTACGGACGGAAGCTTATCATGAGCATGCAGCGCCCCAATCAGGCAAAGGCGCGAAAAACCGTTGACTATTTGTTCATATATTGGCGTCCTGCTTTGCAGATCAATGGAAACCACACCACATGCCTCCTTTTTCTTTCTTTATAATATGATAATGTATATTCGTATATAGTGTACTATGTAAAATAGTACACCATAATAATATAACTTAATCTACATATTGTCAATAAGATAATATAATTTTAAGAAATTTTAATATAATTTTTGCATCCGTAAAGGGTATTT
Source organism: uncultured Clostridia bacterium (assembly GCA_944384895.1). Lineage (GTDB taxonomy): Bacteria > Bacillota > Clostridia > Oscillospirales > Acutalibacteraceae > RGIG7067. The sequence goes on from CALWVB010000013.1 coordinate 18,717, forward strand.
AAATAATACTAAGGTAAATATATAGATAAAACAAAAGCAAAATAAAATATAAATATAATTTTTATCTAAAAATAACTGCAAAGAATTATAGCGCTGCCTTAAGGCAACTGAGATAGATTTTATTTTGTATTTACAGATATAAACGGGATTTTCTTTATTTGTATAATTTGAATGTGTAATTTAGTTTTCTAAGATAATTTAAAGCACTCAAAACAAAATAATAAATAATAAAACTAAAATAAAAAAGCTAAAGATAATGAAAAAAGTACCGTTCATAGGGGGCGCCTGCGCAGCGCATCCTTTGGATGCGCTTTACGCAAAATAATTTTTAATACTCAGGCTGAGTTAATAAGGAAAATAAATATTTCCTTAAATACTCAGTTTCTTTATTTAACAAATTATTTTGCATTTGGCAACCATATGAAATATGGTTGCACGCAGGCGCCCCCTTTTTACGGTAACGTAACCAGAGATGTTTTCTTTAATATTATGTTCTATATTTTTACTTTCATTTTATATATTGATTGATTTAGAATAATATAGCTATAACATTATATTATATAATTAAGTAAAAGAACGAATGATTTATAATAAATAAATTTAGATATACAATAAATTTGTGCAGGAATTGATGCGAAATTATGCATATTAATATCATTTTATGAAAGCGTTCAGTCTTTTTATGTAAAATTTAGATTTTTTATTAAATAGTACTTGCAAATTTTAAAATATGTGTTATTATTTTTTATGTTAGCTTATATATTGAAGAATGTATAAAAAATAATAAGCTTACAATAGCAAAAAAATATAAAAAATATTTCTAAGGAGGAAATCAGATAATGTCATATGTACATGAAGTTTTAGAGCAACTTAAAAAACAGAATGCAAATGAGCCGGAATTTATTCAGGCTGCTACAGAAGTATTGGAATCACTTGCTCCAGTAATTGACAAGAATCCAAAATTCCAGAAAGCTGGATTGCTCGAACGCCTTGTTGAACCGGAAAGACAAATTAAATTCCGTGTACCATGGGTAGATGACAATGGCAATGTCCATGTAAACAGGGGCTATCGTGTTGAATTTAACAGTGCAATCGGTCCATATAAAGGTGGATTAAGGTTCCATCCTTCAGTAAATATCGGCATTATTAAATTCCTCGGATTTGAACAAATATTCAAAAATTCTCTTACCGGCCTTCCAATCGGCGGCGGTAAAGGTGGATCTGATTTTGATCCAAAAGGTAAATCAGAAAATGAAATTATGCGTTTCTGTCAGAGCTTTATGACTGAGCTTTACAGACATATCGGAGCTGATACAGACGTACCAGCAGGCGATATTGGCGTAGGCGGACGTGAAATCGGTTATTTATATGGACAATATAAAAGAATCACAAACCGTTATGAAAGCGTTTTGACTGGTAAAGGCCTCACATACGGCGGATCTTTAGTACGTACAGAAGCTACTGGTTACGGTCTTGTTTATTTAACTGAAGAATTGCTTAAAAACCATGGCATGACAATTGAAGGTAAAACTATCTTAGTATCCGGTTCTGGTAATGTTGCTATTTATGCAACTCAAAAAGCTCAGCAGCTCGGTGGTAAAGTTGTAGCTATGAGCGATTCTAATGGATATATTTATGATGAACAGGGTATTGATTTAGATGCTGTTAAAGAAATCAAAGAAGTAAAACGTGGACGTATTAAAGAATATATTAATTATCGTCCAAACGCAAAATATACAGAAGGAAAAGGTATCTGGACAATTCCTTGTGATATCGCTCTTCCATGCGCTACACAAAATGAACTTAATCTTGACGATGCTAAAACTCTTATTGCTAATGGTGTAAAAGTTGTTGCAGAAGGCGCTAATATGCCTACAACTCTTGAAGCTACAGCAGAACTTCAAAAAGCTAACGTATTATTTGCTCCTGGTAAAGCTGCAAATGCTGGCGGCGTTGCTACATCAGCTCTTGAAATGAGCCAAAATGCTCAGCGCCTTAGCTGGACTTTTGAAGAAGTTGACGCTAAACTCCAGCAGATTATGGTTAATATTTATCATAATATAGCTAATGCAGCTAAAGAATATGGCTATGAAGATAACTTTGTAATGGGTGCTAATATCGCAGGCTTCCTTAAAGTTGCTGATGCGATGATGGCTCAGGGTATTGTTTAATATTTAAGTTAACTGAATTTATAATACAAATCAAAAACCTCCATCCCGTTTAATTCATAGGGTGGAGGTTTTTTTATTTATATGTTATATTTTATGGGTAATGTTATAGTAATCTTAATTACACATCTTCCTATGGGAAAGACTCATACGAATATGATTTTTCAGTTTTGATAAATCTATGAACATGCTTTATTTAGATGACTGTCGATAATATCAATAAACATTTTAAGATTAACACTTATCTTATAGAGAGCTAGACTATTTTTTATGTATACAGCAAAACTGCCGATTACATAAAGCTAAAGCGGGGGCGCCTGCGTGCAACCATATGAAATATGGTTGCCAAATGCAAAATAATTTGCTAAATAAAGATACTGAGTATTTAAGGAAATATTTATTACCCTTTTTAACTCAGCCTGAGATATATAAGAAATTATTTTGCGTAAAGCGCATCCAAAGGATTCGCTGCGCAGGCGCCCCCTTGCTGGCAGCGCTAATTTAGTTTTTTCGCGTATATGCAGATTGATTTATTTATACTTTATGATGTTAAAATATCTTTGCAAAAGATAAAATATATAATGAAAATAAAAAGAGGATAAATTTATAATGAAAACAATATTTATAGCAATAAATTCACAGTATATACATACAAATATTGCAGTACGTCAGTTAAATCAATGCTGTATAGCAAAAAACTATGACAGCGAATTTATGGAATTTAATATTAATCTTGATATGACAGGCGTATTATCTGAAATTATTAATAAATCGCCTGATATTATAGGTTTTTCCTGCTATATCTGGAATATAGAATATATACTAAAATTATGTGAAGATATAAAACTAATTAAACCTGACACAATAATAATATTAGGCGGGCCGGAAGTATCGTTTAACGCACAGGATATATTATCAAAGTATACATATATAGATTATATCGCATGCGGTGAAGGCGAAGAAATGATGCCAGAGCTAATCGGATACATAGAAGATATAAATAAAGGAAAAACAGATAAAATTATACCGGATGGAGTATATTATAGAAATAAAAATAAAATTATAGGCAGAGGCTATAGAATAATAGAAAATTTAGCGCAATTACCCTTTCCATATTCAGATGATGAACTTAATAATCCCAACGGCAGAATATTTTATTATGAAGCATCGCGCGGATGCCCGTTTTCATGTTCATATTGCTTGTCATCAGCTGTAAAAGGCGTACGTGAAATACCAATTGATATGGTGGAAAAACAGCTTGATAAATTTATTCATGCAAACGTACCCTTAGTAAAATTTGTAGATAGAACATTTAATTGCAATAGAAAAAGAGCAATACAAATTATTCAATACATATCAAAAGCACAATGCGATACATGTTTTCACTTTGAAATAGGCGCGGATTTACTGGATGACGATATGATAAATCTGCTTAATAGTGTACCAAAAGGAAGGATACAATTTGAAGCTGGAGTACAATCGGCAAATGATAAGGTATTAGAAAAGGTATGTCGTAAAACTAATATAGAAAAACTGCTTAATAATGTAAAAAGAGTAATGGATAGCGGCAGGATGCATATACATTTAGATTTAATAGCCGGTTTGCCTGGGGAAGATATGCAAAGCTTTGCTATGTCTTATAATACGGTAATGACAGTAAGACCACATAATTTACAATTAGGTTTTCTTAAATTATTATATGGTTCCAGTTTACGTAATCAAGCTGATAAATTAGGGCTTATTTATAGAAATTATGCTCCTTATGAAATATTACAAAGTAATGAAATAACAGCAAAAGATTTGTTATGGTTAAAACAAATGGAAAATATACACCAGATATATTATAATTCAGGGAAATTTATATTTTCATATGGTTATTTGCTGGATAGAGCAGATGAAATAAGCTTTTCGAATAGATTTAAAAATGCATTCGGATTATTAGATGAATTGACTATATTTATTAATAATGTATCGGTAAATAAAGTTTTATCATATAAAGACCGTTTTGATTTATTATATAAATTTGCTCAGAAATATCTTGATATTAAACAATTGTATATCTTTAAAGTATTATTGCGATGCGATTATTTATCCAATCCGGCTAAAGGCAACCCTCCTGAAGAAATAAAGAGTTTTGCAGATATTAATGAAATATCGGAAAAAGTAAGAGAATTAAAAAGACAGGCTGTTATAACATCCAGTCAAGCGAGAAGAGCAAAATTTGATATATTTCCAATGAATCCGTTGACATTGGAAGATAATAAAACCTTAATAATGTTTGACAGTGATAAAAAAGATAAGCTGACGGGAAGAGCTGAAATGAATATTTATAGCGGGTTTTGTGACATTATGTAAAAAAAGAGTAAAAAAAGGGAAAGAAAGTAGTTGACAAAGGGGAAGAGATGTGATAATATAACAAGGCACTCTAGAAGAGGGGTGCGAAAGCAGAGGATATAACAGAAAAAAGGTATTGACAAAGCGGAAAGAGTATGATAGAATAAATGAGTTCGCTGCGAGAGCAGAGGACAAGGCAAAAACTCTGAAGCAGTTGATATAAAAGTAAGTTATAGGAACTGCAAGAGGAAAGATTGGACCTTGAAAATTAAACAGCGCGAGGCAGTATAAGAAAGTAAGACTTATACAAAAGAAAAGGACCCTTAAGGAAAAGGACTTTGAGAGATTTGGGGACAGTTTGAAGAAACTGAACGAAAAGCGTTAGCATAAGTTAAGAGCGAGAAAGAGCTCTGGAAAAGATTTATACACATACAGAGATGTAGGTGAATAGATACAAGATTTAGAGAGTTTGATCCTGGCTCAGGACGAACGCTGGCGGCGTGCCTAACACATGCAAGTCGAACGGACTTAGAGGTGCTTGCACCTCGAAAGTTAGTGGCGGA
>CALWVB010000014.1 GCA_944384895.1 uncultured Clostridia bacterium
ATTAGAGCTAGGCCGAATATAAGAAAAAATGATAGTTATTCTTTTGAATTTTCATATTATAGCGAGAATGCAGATGATTTTTATAGCTCTTATTATGACAATAATTATTCTGATAATCTATTTAATGAAAATGGTGAAATTTTATACGGTGGGATGACCGAAGATGAATATGATAACCATGTCTCAAATTATTTGTCAGAAATTTATACACAATATATACAGCTGCCAAATACAGTAACAGACAGGGTATATGAATTAGCATATAGGATAACAGATAATTGTAATTCTGATTATGAGAAAGCTAAAGCAATAGAAGATTATTTAAGAACGCTTGAATATACTCTAAAACCAGGAAACCTTCCTGAAGGTTATGATTTTGTTGATTATTTCTTATTTGAAAGTAAAGAAGGTTATTGTACCTATTTTGCAACTGCAATGTGTGTATTAGCCAGAGCAGTAGGCATACCATCCAGATTTGTCACAGGATATGCAGGACCTAACAGCTTAACAGAAGGCCAAACTGCTGTTATTACTAATGCTCAGGCACATGCCTGGCCGGAAATATTTATAGAGGGCTTAGGGTGGGTACAATTTGAACCTACGCCGCCATATGCATCAGCTCTTTATAATGATGATATGCCAATAATGATCTCTGATGAAGATCCAGAATTAATACAGCATATAAAGGATATAACCGAGGGGAATAGTGAAGAGGACTCTGACAATATATCTGAGGTTTCTGATTCTTCAGAAAGTCAAAGTAGCATATCTTCAAGCAGCAGCCAATCATCACAAAATAATAATATAGAAAACATATCAATCAATATTAATTGGACAGCTGTTTTAATTATAATTGCTTTATTAATTGTAGCTACAATAGCTGTAATAATTTTTATTAAGTGTTACAGGTTTAAAAAGTATAAGCATTACCTGCATATTTTACAATCGAAAGATTCAGGAAAAATATTTGCAGCGCAATATTTTAAAGCAATTCTAGCTTTAATGGCATTAAACGGCGATAATAAACTACTTTATGAAACTGCAATTAAGTTTGCAGAAAAATATAATGATAAATATAATAGCCTATTTTCATTAAAACATATTGCTGAAATCTATAATAATGCTTATTATGGGGGAAATATTATCTTAACAGATCAGGAAAAACAAGATATGATTCATTGTTATGATAAGCTTAATAAATTTACAAAGGATAAATTAGGTCCAATAAAATATTTTATTAAATATATTTTATTAATGGGATGGAAATAGCAAATATAATAAAAAGCCGGTAAATTAATCAGCATTACCGGCTTTTTAATATTTATAATATAAGTTTAATTACTGGATTGGCTGTCTAAAATTTCTTCCCACTGAGTAAAATCATAATTTACAGCAATGACAGTATCAACTCTGTGCGGACCGTCAATAGCAACAGGATCATCTGTGATTATTTCCCATTTTTGCGCATTACAGTATATCCATTGGTCATCATAACTGTTTATACTTTCAAAAGAATAATTCAAATTAGAGTCAATATGCATTGCTTTATTATCTTGACCTTTTAAATTAACCGATTGCAAAGAACCGTTTTTTGTAAAATATATTCTTTTATTTATTATATTAAATTCCGGATCAGTACCTATATTTACGATTTCGATAGGAGTACCTTCCGGCTGCATATAAAATACAGCATATTCAATTAATTCACCATCGCTAATTTTATCTGCATAAAAATTATACCCATCAAATTCTATTTCAGATTCGTCCATATAATCAATTTGCCGTCCGGTATTATAATAGCATCCTGTAAATATGAACAATATAATTAATATTGTTATAATAAATCTTTTATGATTAGTCATTTTAATTTTATATTTCCTTTATGAAAAAATAATTTATAATATAATTCTCATCGTTTCACAGATATATCTTTTAAACCTCTCTGAGGAAAATTATGATTAATATTATTGTCAATTTTTAAATCAATTCTCATCGCTTTAATCAATTCGCAATATTTAATGTTTTGTACTTCGCAATTGCGTTGCCCCCAAGTATCAATATAATCGTTTAACGCTTTAACTACATCTACGCTTCCAGTAATAGAGATTAAATTAATTCTGTTTTGTAATTTTTCTACATCTTCAGCATTACCATGTCCTTTTAGCGCTTTTCTAATAAAGATACTAATTCAACATATGTTTCTTGTTTCATTTGAAGTTGCCTTTTTGATTGCTCACTATTTTTTCACTGTTTTTTTCAATTATTGTTGGTATAATAGCGATAAGAGCTCCGACGATTATAGGAATACACATTTTTAATATTTCTAGTATAGTGTCCATTTTTCCATCTTTGAAAAATTTCTTTTATGATTATATAATAATTATAACATAAATATTTTTATTAAAAAACAGCAGGTATAAGTAATGAACAGAAAAATATATAAAGATTGTCCATGCAAAAGAAAAAATTGTAAACGACTTGGTAAATGTATTGAGTGTTTAGAATATCATAAAAATAAATCAGTTTTACCGTATTGCAAAAGGGATAACAGCAAGAAATCTGAAAACTAAAAAGGCTGTATATTTTAAATATACAGCCTTTTTATTACAATAATTTTTATTTTATTATACTTATTTTATCCTGGTCAATATTATGCGAAGGTTTATCATCATCAGGATAACCTAGTGCAATTGCAATAGAAAATTTATATCCGTCAGGGAATTGTAATTTTTTCTCTAAGATAGGGCCTTTATCAGTTAAAAATGCACAATCGATCATACCGATTATAACAGACCCTAAACCAAGACTTTCAGCAGCTAAGGCGATATTTTGTACAGCAATACCAGCATCTAAAAAATGCCATTTTGCCGTAGTATCACTGGATATAAATATAACAGCAGGAGCTTTATAAAATATATCCCAGTTGCGTTTTTCCATACGCTCAATAGCTGCCTTATCACCGGAAGATCTGATATATTCGCATCCAGCAGAATTTATTTCATTGATAAGATTAATATCAGTAACAAGGGAAAAATGCCATGGCTGCAAATTCATAGCAGACGGAGATGCAAGAGCTGACTGCAAAACATCATTTAATATTTCATCAGAGATTTTGTCAGCTTTATATGCTCTATGAGAGCGGCGGGAATTTATAATATCAAGAGTTTGATTAAACATAAAACAATTACCATACGATACATAATAATACAATAGAGCTATGCAAAAACATCGTGATTTATATAGACCTAAATATCAGTATCGTTCCTTTCATAGTTTATATAATAACCATTATAGTACCGATAAAATGGGGCGCCCGCGGGCGGCCGAAGGCCCGCCCCTGAAAATATTGTTTTATGAATTCTTGTCAGGAATATTATTTTTTCAGCAACAATATTTTCAGGGATAGCATCTTTAAAAGATGCTATCCGCGGGCGCCCCCTACTGTTTACGCAACTAATTCCGATAAGATTTAACTTATGATATGATAATTTTCTATCTAAGTATATTAATTAAAATGTAAAGATATTTTATAAAACATTTATAATATTGCAGATATTATATAGCTTTTTCAAGAGCAGAAAGGTTGAGTTTGTCATATTGTTTTACAAAATCATATAATTTATTAGCTATTGTTTTAAGTCCGCCTTCAATATTTGATTCAATATTAATAGGGATAACAGGGTCATGAAGCGATAAGCGCAAAAGGAACCAGCCGTCGCCGCCGTCTTTATCAAATGATACTCTTATACCTTCGCGGTTATCATCAGCAATAGTCCAACCCTGTTGTGATTTTGCATATTGTTCAAGCTCATCAATAAGCTTTTGGCCGTATGGTTTAAAATCTTCCGTATTAATAGTAAGACGGAATTCACCTGCTTCTTTAGGTTCCTGTAAAGATTCAATAATAGAACTTAATTGTTTGCCTTCTTTAACAAGCTGGGCCATCTTTATTATAAGTTTTACTGCAAGATAAGCGCCGTCATCTAAGAAATAATTTTCTTTTAATGCGGCATGGCCGGAAGTTTCAATAGCCACCTGGCAGTCAGTACCGGAATTATTAAGCTCAATGCCTTTATTAATAACATTTTTATAACCGCGCCTGTATCTATAATGAATACCGCCTAAAGATTCGATAAATATTTTAAGACCGCTTGAAGTTACTGAATCGGTTACAATACATGTGCCTGGATGTTCTTCAATAGCAATAGCGGAAATTAATGCGATAAGGCGGTTACGGTTTATTTCACGGCCCATATTATCAACAGCGCCTACACGGTCGACATCAGTATCAAATATAAGGCCTAAATCAGCTTTACTATTTAATACTGCGTCACGGATAGAATCCATAGCGTCAGGATCTTCCGGGTTTGGAATATGGTTAGGAAAATTACCGTCAGGATTTAAAAATTGGCTACCGGTTGTATCAGCGCCGAGAGGTTCTAATACTTTTGATGCAAAAAATCCACCTGCACCGTTACCAGCATCAACTATAATTTTAAGTCCGCTTAAAGGCTTTTGTTCGCCTGTTGCTTTGATTATTTTATCGCATAAGCCTTTAGCATATACAGAAATAAAATCAAGAGGCGTACGCGCACCTATTTTATTAAATATCGGGAAATTGCCATCCTGGGCGATTTGCAATATTTCTGTGATATCTTCATGCTCAAGACCGCCTGATTTTATAAAGAATTTCAAACCATTGCGGTTAAAAGGCAAGTGGCTTGCTGTTATCATAATAGAACCGTCATAACAATAGCCATCGGTGACAAGTGTCATATACATAGCAGGAGTAGAAGCCATACCGCAGTCAATAACATCAGCGCCGGAAGATGTGATAGCATCAGCAACTGCATCTAACAAAGGTTTACTGGAGATACGTGAATCGCATCCAACTGCTATTTTTATTGATTCTGGTAATTTGGATAATTTATCAGATAACCAACATACAAAAGCTTTAGCTATTTGTGACGCAATATCATTAGTAAGATTAACCGGTTGACCTTCTATTCCTTCGAGAGCTACGCCTCGTACATCGCTGCCATTTTGAAGCTTTTTCCATTGTTTATCCAGCATTGTAATACCATCCCGCTTTCTTTATTTAGAATTTATTATATTTTACCATTTCTTAAAAAAAGTTGCAATATTTGCCCGGTTAATATTGTTTATAATCACCACATAAAAATGTGGGGGAATATGGTTAATAGATAGACAGATATAATAAATTACGATATAATTACTATGTATATTTTTTTAGGGGGATAAACTAATATGGGAATTTTTGATGGTATAGGCCGCATTATAAAGGGCCAGTTAATAGATGTAATTGAATGGACAGATGACTCGAAAAATACAATGGTTTACCGTTTTGATATGCAGGGAAAAGAAATCATGAACGGTGCTATGTTGACAGTAAGAGAAAGTCAAACTGCTATTTTAGTATCCGAAGGACAGATAGGCGATATATATGGTCCTGGGCTTCATAAATTGACCTCTTCTAATATGCCGGTTATAACTGCGTTAAAAAGCTGGAAATATGGTTTTGAATCGCCGTTTAAACTGGAAGTATATTTTATAAATATGCGTCAGTTTACCGATATAAAATGGGGTACAACTAACCCTGTTATGATGCGGGATGCTGATTTTGGATTAATACGCCTTAGAGGTTATGGTATATTTGCCTTTAAGGTAGTTGATCCTTTAGTATTTTTAAGAGAAGTATTTGGTACAAACAGTATGTATACGGTTGAAGATATATCCGGACAGCTTAAAAAGATGTTAGTATCGGGTATAAGCGACGCTATAGCTGAATCAAAGGTAGCGGCGTTGGATTTAGCTGCAAATTATGATGAGTTTGGTAAGCTTGCAAAAGATAAAATGAATGCAAAGGTATCGCAATATGGATTTCAGCTTACTGATTTTACAATAGAAAACTTATCTTTACCAGAAGAAGTAGAAAAAGCTATGGATACCCGTACATCTATGGGCGTTATAGGCGATATGGGTAAATTTACGCAGTTCCAGGCAGCGCAGGCTATGCGTGAAGCTGCTAATAATCCTTCCGGAGGCGGGGCAGCTTCTATGGGAGTTGGCCTTGGAGCAGGTGTTACTATGGGCCAGGTTATGGGAGGCGCGCTGGGTCAAAGCTTTACGCAGCCGCAGCAGCCGAATACAGCACAGAATGCTAATAATACCAATACTGCTGCGGCTGCATCTTTAATAACCTGCCCGTCATGCAATAAGCAGGTTGCAAAAGGGAAATTCTGTCCAGAATGCGGTGCTGAAATGGTAAAGGATAATAATATGGTAAAATGTATTAGTTGCGGTGCTGAAATTGTTAAAGACGCTAAGTTTTGTCCTGAATGCGGTGCAAAACAGTCGCTTGAATGTCCAAATTGCGGGCATAAGCTTGATAAACCGGCAAAATTCTGCCCAGAATGCGGACAAAAATTATAATATGTTATACAAATGGTTATTTGATGATAAAATATTACGTTTTGTGACCACAAAAAGACGAAAGGCGTCGGATTTGATATGAATAATACACCTATAAACGAATCAGATCAAAGAGTATATACAGAAGAAAAAACTGATAGAAAATGCCCGCAGTGCGGTTCGGTTATATCATATGATGAAGGAAAACACAGATTATTTTGTCCTTCATGCGGATATGAACATCAATTATCGCAGGTTAAGGGAAATGAAATTGAAGAATTAGATTTTGATAAAGCTGTGCATATGGCGTCCACTGATTGGGGAACAAAACAGATTACTGTACAATGCCAGTCATGCGGTGCGAAAACGGTATATGATGCGCTTGTTGTATCGTCAGTATGTCCATACTGCGGATCAAACCAGGTTATGCAAAACAATGATGAAACTGCTATGGCTCCATTTGGCATATGTCCGTTTGAAGTTAGTGAAGAAAATGCAGGCGGAATATTTAAAAAATGGATAAAAAAACGTTATTTTGCACCGTTTGGATTTTCTAAAAAAGCAAAAGCTAATAAGCTGGATTCAATATATCTTCCATGGTGGACATATGATTCAGATACAGTATCAGAATTTGATGCTAATGCTGGAGAAGATTATACAGTAAGCGTACCTGTAACCGTATCGGATGGTAAAGGACATACACATACTGAAATGCGTACTGAAACAAGGACAAGGTGGTATCCGGTAAATGGAGTATATTCTGAATTTATAGATGATTTGCCTGTAAATGCCTCCAAACGTATGGACGATAATATGTTATCTAAAATATTGCCCTTTAATTTTCAGATGCTGCAAAAATATGATCCGCAGTTATTAGCCGGAATAGGTGCTGAACGGTATAGCATAGGATTGCAGGAAGGCTGGGAAAAAGCTAAAATATTAATACATGATATATTAAATAATAGTATAAAAAAGTATATATTAAGAAAATGGAATGCCGATCATGTTGCCAGACTAAATTTTACAACGGCTTTTAGCAAGGTAAAATTCAGATATGTATTATTGCCGTTATGGATATCATCTTATATGTATAAAGGAAAAACCTATCAATATATGATAAATGGACAAACAGGTAAATCATATGGTAAGGCGCCTGTTTCACCTATAAAGATTATAGGACTTATAGCTATAATAGCAGCAATTGTAATAGGATTATATTTTCTATTTAGAAATATGTAAAAAACGATGAATTGATTGCAGGTGATTTATTGAAAAGTTTAATGGGATTATATATACATATACCATTTTGCTTAAAAAAATGCCCATATTGTGATTTTTATTCTATTACTAATATTGATTTACAGGAAAGATATATTGACAAGGTATGTTATTATATTGATAGATGGTATGCCAAAACTAACCAAAAAGCAGATACGCTTTATTTTGGTGGAGGCACTCCGTCAATAATAAAAGCACAGCTTTTAGAAAAGGTTATTAATAAAGTTAAAAGTACATTTTTATTAGATAAAGCTGAAATAACGCTGGAAGTTAATCCGGCAACAGCTAATGAACAGGATTTTTATGATTATTTTAATGCAGGTATAAACCGTGTATCGATTGGTATGCAGTCGGCCAATGATAATGAATTAAAATTATTAGGTCGTATGCATAAAAATGATGATACAATAAAGGCTGTTTATAGAGCAAAAAAAGCTGGATTTAATAATATTTCACTTGATCTTATGCTGGGGATACCATACCAGGATGAAATCAGCCTTAAAAAATCAATAGATCAATGCGCTGAGTTGGATGTTCAGCATGTATCAGCATATATGTTAAAATTAGAACAAGGAACGTCATTTTATAATAATCCTCCTAAAGGTATTGCTGATGAAGATTATATGTGCGATTTATATTTATTAACCTGCGATCTGTTATCTAAATATGGTTTTGATCAATATGAGATTAGCAATTGGTCAAAAAAAGGTTATGAATCAAAACATAACTTAAAATATTGGGATTGCTGTGAATATTTAGGCATAGGTCCCGGAGCACATAGTTTTATAAACGGACGGCGCATTTATTATGAAAGAAATATTGATAAATTCCTCTATAATATGGATGAAAAAGACGACGGTGAGGGCGGAAATAAAGAAGAATATTTAATGTTAAGGCTTCGGCTTAATGAAGGAATAAAAAATAAGTTGTGGCAGGATAGATTTAATGAGAATATTCCAAAAGAATATTTACAGAGAGCTTTACAGCTTAGTAAAAATGGATTAGTTAATATTAATGGTAATGGATTTTCATTAACATCAAAAGGTATGTTGGTATCTAATTCGGTTATATCATATATAACTGGTTAAATAAAAAATAAAAAGGATAGATTGGATTTTATGATTGATACAATTTTATTTGATTTAGACGGAACTTTATTACCGCTTGACCAGGATGAATTTGTACATGTATATTTTAAAGCATTAGCTGGAAAATTTATAAATTTTGGATATAAACCGGAATTAATGATTAAAGGAGTATCAGCTGGCTTAGAAGCTATGGTAAAAAATGACGGTTCTATGACTAATGAAGAGAAATTTTGGCAGGTATTCAGCAGTATAGTTGGAAATGAGATTTTAAATTTAAAACCGGAGTTTGACAGCTTTTATAAAAAAGAATTTTGGGCAGTACAGGATATCACTAAACCAACTGAATATGCAAAAAAATGCGTACAAAAGCTAAAAGATAAGGGCTATAAACTTATAGCAGCTACAAATCCTGTATTTCCTCAAATAGCTACTTATACCAGACTTAGATGGGCTGGAGTAGATCCAGATGATTTTATACATGTAACTACTTATGAAAATTCCAGCTTTAGTAAACCTAATATTAATTATTACAAAGAAATACTTAAAACTGTTTTAAAACAACCTGAACAATGTATGATGGTAGGTAATGATATTCAAGAAGATATGTGTTCATTGCAGTTGGGATTAAAAACTTATTTAATAACTGATTGTATTATTAATAAAAATAATATAGATATAAATACATTTGATCATGGTTCTTTTGAAGAATTTGAAAAATTAGTTGATAATATGCCTAATATAAAATAAAAAACGCCGCCGATCTTAAAGAGGATCGGCGGCGTTAAATATTTTTTAGTCTAATACAAGAGAAGGAGCGGAATATACACGTGCTGCTAATTCAGAATCAAGCATATATAAACCTTTTGCTTCATGACCGAATAATTCAAAACGTTTTATTAAATCATCAGCATTTTTCTCTTCTTCGCCCTGTTCCTGAACAAACCAATCTAAAAATTGGAATGTACGGAAATCTTTTAAATTTAATGCTTCGCCATAAATATTATGGATAAGCTTAGTTACATATTGTTCATGAGCATATACATCATTTAATGGTTCAGCAAAATCAGAATATTCTTTAGTAGGAGCAGCTATTGGTTCAAGAACAATCTTGCAGCCGTTATTCTGCATATACTGGATAAAGAGCATTGCATGATCACGTTCTTCCTGAGCTTGTACTTTAAACCAATTTCCAAAACCATTAAGATTATTGTCATAATAATAATTGGAAATATTAAGATACAGATAAGCTGAATAAAATTCTTTATTAATCTGCGTGTTTATTAAATCAACTATTGTTTTATCAAGCATTTTTCCATTCTCCTTTTCTATATTTTATATTATTATATATTATAATATCAAAATTTTCCAGTATAAACTTAGAAAATATTGAATAATCTAAAATCATTCCCAATTGCACAATAGTAGAAAATTAATATATTTATAAATAAAAGCGTTTAAGGTTACGTTACATAAAAAAGGGGGCGCCTGCGTGCAACCATATTTCATATGGTTGCCCTATGCAAAATAATTTGTTATATAAATATACGGTTGGATTGACAAAATTAGTTTTCCCATATTATCTCGGTAAATATATATTTATATTATTTTGCATTTTAGCGCATCTTAAAAGATGCGCTGCGCAGGCGCCCCCTTATAAGCGGCGTTTACGTTAACAGTTTTTTTATTAAGATTAGTATTTTATAAAATTTTTTAATTTAATCTATTTAAATTAACGTTATATAATTATATTGTAATGAAAAAATGCCGTATGAAGTTTAAATTCATACGGCGATTATATTTGTTTCAATTCTATATTGCTTTGCCAAGCGATTGCAAAATATTTTGATGATATGGGAAATTGCCTTTATTAAGTGATAATTGAGTAATATCATATAAAGGAGTAGCATTTGCTTCAACTACACATATTCCATCTGGAGTAATAGCAATATCCCATCCGATAAATGGTACATCAGGTATCTCTTTTGCATATTGTATACATTTTTCTTTAACCATATCAAAGTGAGGAATTTTAAATCCTAATATTTTAACGCCGGATATAGGATGTTTTTCATATTTTTCGCCATATACTTTTGTTACTGCAGGTGTTATAATTTTACCTGTATTAATATCAACTGTAGCCGTAAGGCCGCCGGAACCTAAATTATCAGCAATACCATCGCCTTTGCCTATACGGATATAAACACCCCATATAGAATATTTTCCATTGATATTTGTTGTTATAACTCTTAAAGTATTAATAGATTTATCATGAAATTTTGCCATATCTTCATGCTGAATAATTAATTGTTCACAAATATAGCATTTTTTATCTATAAGTTCATCCATTAATACTTTTGTGGACTGATAATCGTCAACACAAATTTTTGATATTTTATATCCAGATGAACCATGAGCAGGTTTTACTACCATTGTTTTATTATTTTTGCAAAAGTTATTAAATTCATTAAAACTTGCATGACGAAGATCTATAATTTCGCGGTTTAACATATGTTTATAATTTTTATAAAAAAGTGCTTTATCAGAGAATAATTCAGCATAACGGTCGCTGCCTAATTTTTTAAAGAAATCAATATATCGGCCATATGTGGTATATTGTTTTATTTCTTCATCGGTTTTATCAAAAAAATTAAAAAGAAAATAATCTTCAACCGTTCCTTTTATAGAATATATGGATTTACAAATATGACGCCATAGTTTAAGGCCTTTTAATCCACATACTCTATATGCAATTTCTTTATTATTCAAAACAGTTTGACGTATGGAATTATATCGAATATAATTAATAACATTATAATGAATAAAAAATGTAACCTTGCTCATTTTATTTATACTTCCTCTCAGTTTAGACAGAAAAATACACTTTTAGACATATTTACCTTAATACATAATATATAATGTGATCTAAAAATGTCAATATTCATAGTATATTTTAATAAAATATAAAAATAAAATGAGAAAAAATTTATACTTTTAAAATAATAAACAAAAAATAAAAATTATGATAGGTAGGACTTGACGATAACAGGAATATATGGTATAGTTATTACACCTCTTATTAGGTGTATTTTTTTATGCCTGTTTGAGGGAGGCTATAAAAATTCCGTAAACCGGGAGGTGCCGTCATGAGAGTTAAAATAACATTAGCCTGCACAGAGTGCAAACAGCGTAATTACAACACAATGAAAAACAAGAAAAATGATCCGGACAGACTCGAGATGAACAAGTATTGCAGATTCTGCAGGAAACATACCCTGCATAAAGAGTCAAAATAAGCTATGACGGGAGGATTTAATCAAAATGGCAGATAATGATGTAAAAACCACAAAAAATGATTCTGAACAGCCTAAAAAATCCCGCTTTAGCTTTAAGAAACTCGGAAAAAATATTGCAAAATTTTTCCGTGAGTACAAGAGCGAATTTAAGAAGATAGTATGGCCGACTCCAAAACAGATTCTCAACAATACTGTAGTAACTTTAGTATTATGTCTTGTTGTCGGCGTATTCATTTGGCTTCTTGATTTAGGACTTGGATACGGAATCCAGTTTATTTACAATTTGGGAGCTTAAAAAATGGCTGAAACTGCAAAATGGTATGTAATTCATACTTATTCAGGCTATGAAAATAAGGTTGCAAGCAATCTTATGACAATGGCTGAAAATCGAAAAATGCAAGATTTAATCCATGAAATACGTATTCCAACTGAAACTGTTATTGAAATGAAAGATAATAAAAAGGTTGAGGTTGAGCGTAAGCTTTTTCCGGGATATGTATTTGTAAAAATGGAGATGACCAGCGAATCCTGGTATATAGTACGCAATACGCGCGGATGTACAGGATTTGTCGGATCAGAATCAAAACAGCCTGTACCGCTTACCGATGCAGAAGTAGAAGCTATGGGAATTGAAACCAAAAGCGTTGAAATCGGATACGGAGTGGGCGACAGGGTCAGTATTATCGACGGTCCATTTGAAGGTTATGTCGGTACTGTTATTTCGCTTGATGTTGAAAAAAATTCAGTACAGATTATGATATCCATGTTCGGAAGAGAAACACCTACTGAACTGGAATTGGATCAGGTCGAATTACTGGCTTAAATTAGGACATGCCAAATTTGGTATGCAAAAATAGTAAATAAAGTTTTATTAGGGTAAACTGCGGTAAAAAACACCGCATTTTTGTGCGTTTTTATAAGCGCACTGTGGGAGGAAAATAAATTTTCCGCCAGTTACCACATTTTTTGGAGGTGCAATTTTAAATGGCTCAGAAGGTCACGGGTTATATAAAACTTCAAATCCCGGCCGGTAAAGCTACACCGGCGCCGCCAGTAGGTCCAGCGCTTGGACAGCATGGCGTTAATATTATGGCGTTTACAAAAGAATTTAATGAACGCACTAAAAAGGATATCGGTCTTATAATACCGGTTATAATTACCGTTTATGCGGATCGCTCCTTTACGTTTGTAACAAAAACTCCACCTGCAGCAGTTCTTATTAAAAAGGCTTGCGGCATAGATAAGGGTTCAGGTGTTCCAAACAAAACTAAAGTAGCGCAGATTACCGGTGAGCAGATTAGAAAAATCGCGGAAACCAAAATGCCTGATCTTAATGCGTCCAGCATAGAAACAGCTATGTCAATGATAGCTGGTACTGCACGCAGTATGGGTATTACGGTAGTCGATTAATTGCTTCCTGGTGGGAGGAAAAATTTAAAGTTAATCCGATTTAACCACTCTATAGGGAGGATATAGCATGAAACACGGAAAAAAATATAATGACAGTATAAAAATTGTTGATAGAGCAAAGCTTTATGATAAAGATGAAGCTTTAGATTTAACAGTAAAAACTGCAAAAGCTAAATTTGATGAAACTATTGAAGTTAACGTTAAATTAGGCGTTGACGGACGTCATGCAGATCAGCAGGTTCGTGGTGCAGTTGTACTTCCTAAC
>CALWVB010000015.1 GCA_944384895.1 uncultured Clostridia bacterium
TAAATACGGGAGTAGGAATTTTTGGTGCCGTGGATACTTTGTGGATCCGGTAGGGAAAATGCGAAGATGATCCAGGAGTACATCCAAAACCAGTTGGAAGAAGATTTGGTAAGTGATCAAATCTCACTCAAGGAGTACATAGACCCGTTCACGGGTGAAAAGAGGAAGTAGGCAAAAGAAAACAGCCGCTTTTAGCGGCTGCTTGTAATTGTGATGCGATGGTAAACCATCAGACCCCTTCTAGGGGTCAGCAAGTACTGACCCATCTGGGGCCTGTGCAAACCACTAGTTTACTAGTAGTTTTGATTATGGCTTATATTATTTTATAATTTGTACTCTGAAAGATTCAGTATTTTCTGTTGCCAAACCATCTTTACCAATAGCAGATACTGTAAATACACGAGAACCTTTTGAACCAACTGCAATGTTAAGATTCCATGTACGTGTATCGCCGTCATCGGTATATGTTACATTTGAAAGGCCAATATCTGAACCATATTCATTTGTAATTTTGATTTTGCTTACAGAAGTATTAGTAACAACAGTAACAGGGATATTCTTGTTTACCATAAATACTTTGCCTTGTGTGGATACACTATAAAGTTCAGGAGCAATATCAAATGAAGTAGATGGGAGGCCTACAGAAATTGCGATAGATGTACCGGTTGGCTGTAAACCATTGCCAAGATCTGTATATATTTCGATATTTCTTTCGCCTTTTGTACCGATTGCAGAGCTGATAGTCCATACAATGCTATCATCAACAACTTCATAATTATCAATGCTTATGCCAAGATCTTTGCCATATTCATTAATAAGGGCAATATCTATAACATCTATAGGAGTAGTAATCTTCATTTGGAAGATTTCATTAACAGCTACGCTGGTTTTATCCATATCAACTGTTATTTCCTGAGCTGGAACATTATTTATATCAGCATCTGTAACATCAGCAGCGCCGGCAAATACAGCGTTTGCAAGGAGACGGTAATAACCTTGTGTATTTGCTTTATTTTGAATATTCATGCCGAATAATGTAATAGGTGTGCCGTTATAATCGGTTGTAAATGCTACAGCTTTACCAAGATAAGATGTACGGTCTGTTCTGTCAACGCCGGCGATATAAGCATCTGAATCAGCTATTGTAACAAGAGGTTTAACATTTTCAGGAAGATCGCTTAATACGCGGCCTTTCATATATACTGTACCCTCAGCTTCATATCCCTTTGTAGCAAAGCTATCTTGAGCATAATCTGCCTTTAAGAGGCCTTCAGAAATACTGGAGCCGGATGTTGTTACATTAATGCCAAGCTTATTGGATAAGAATGATAACGGAGAAGTAGAAAGTCCTATATAAGGAATACCTTGCTCGATAAGTGATTTAACATCTGTTGAGTTATTAGAAATAATAACGTTTGCACCTTCAGGATCATTAGACCATTCAAAACCGAGATAATCTAACATCCAGCGGATTTCATATTGTGTGCTTGTAAAATAAATCTTAGGTTTTTCAATTTCCTGAACAGCTGCTGAACCTTCATATGGAATCATATCAAGCTGCATATCTTTAACAAGGGCAGCTGATGAAGCAGGTACAAGGAAATCGCCATATTGTGCAACGCCTTCGATATCACTTAAAATAAGCTGAGCCTGTTTATCAGCGTTTAAGATTTTATTAATAGCCTTAACAGCTTCATTACTGTTATTTTTAATGATATATTTTGATGCGCCATATACATAACCGGAATCCGGACGGTCAAGGGCAGTATATGGAGTTGTTTTACCATCAAATACGCCTTTATTCCAAATACCGTCGCAGTCAAATCCACGCATTGCAGGGAAATTGATTATTGTTTCAGCATAAAGCTGAGAGAATGAAGAAGTATCGTAACCCTTATAAAGACATCCATTAATCCAACCACGGCGTGCCTGCCGCATATCAATAACAAATGATCCAGCAGGATATAATACGCCGTCTACTGTTGTATCTTCATTTAATGTAGCAATTTTCCATTGATTGCGAAGACCGTATTCAGCAAGATTATATGCTTCATAATTATTGATTTGGCTATCGCCTACAGGAATAACATAATAATCTGGGAAGAATGATTTGCCATCTTCACGAGGACGTCCTACAACATCACCGTTTGCATCGACAAAATATTCGTCAACCTTTTCAGCTAAATCTACGTTATTTACAGCACGTGTCCAGTATTCAAGCTGGTTAAGATATACTCTGTCTTTATTATCAAGCATAAATTTCATGTTAGCGCCTGCAACGCCAAGACATGCAAGATAAGAGTTTTCATTCATATCAGGGATTTCTACAGTATGTCCAAGAAGTCCATAATGCATTGCTGCAACAGGAGTATACATTGGGGAAGCGTCATCCCAACCGCCGTCTAAACCTGTGTCATAATCTTCATATGGGATAACAAAACAGTCGTATTTAATACCATCTGAATCAGACATAGCTATACCGGCTTTACCCATAGCATAAGCCTGTTCAACAAGCAGCGGAGCTAAAAGGTCGTATTCATAGTTAGGATCATGAGGAGCTGTACATGGTTCAATAAGGAAGTCATTAACGTAACCATGGAATTCAATCATGGATGCAGGCATCCATTTTGCGATTTCAGACATTGTAGCTATAAGTTCCGGCTGTGTCTGATATGTGATATCGCGGTTAGGGTCAAATCCTGTTTCAGTAGCACGCCTTACAGCGTCACGTCCGTCAGGATTGATAGAAAATACGAATATAATGATAAAGTTATCTAAAAGTTCATCAACATTTAAGGTAACTTCTTCTTCAACATCATCTGCTGTTGGTACATTCAATGTATCTCTGCCATAACCTGCGGATACTTTTTCAGTTTGTGTGCTTGTCTTATATGTAATGGTATCCTCTGTAGCAAACTGGTCAAATAATGTTACCATAGCGTCGATACCAGGCTGTTCATCAGAGTGGATATTATCAAGCCAGAGCGGAATTTTATAATCAGCGCCGCTTTTTACTAATTCGGCAGCAGCCTGAGGATCTTCTGTGGCCATTGGAAGCCATGTATTAAGATAATAATCTATATCTTCTTTATCTTTTGCTACGATACCCATTGGTATTTCTTTACCAAGAGTAGAATAACCGATTGCTCTATATTCAAGATAACGGTCATCCATAGCTTTGGATTTTTCAATAGCAGCGTCAATAGCAGGATTTAATTCCTGATAGCTAAGGTCATGATCAAAGGTAGCAAGACGAAGAGTTGTTTCAGTTGAATATGTATCATCGCCTTTTGTACCGGTTAATTTTAATGGATGGTTACCAAAAAGATGTTTAATACGAGGACGTGAACCGTTGCTTAAATCGGTTGTGCCATAAAGAAGGGCATTAGAAAAGCTAAGTTCAATATTACCTGTATCTTCATTATAACCAAAGGAATTTACTGTTATAAACGGATCTCCGTCATATGTTGAACTAAAAGTCCAGCATTTCCATTCGGAAAAAGGTTTATCATCCCAAGTCCATTCCCATTCGGTTGCTTCAAAATCTGCTTTTGTTCCATTATAAGGTACAGTTGCAGTTATAGTTTTTTCTGCTGTCATAGAAACAATAGCATCACTAAGAGTGATTTCTCCAAGCACAGATGTTGTTTCATCTGTTGTCTGGGCTGTTACAGAAGGCACTGCCATGGCAAATACCATCATAATGGAAAGCAGAGCCGCGGTTATTTTCTTTAACATTGCCTTACCTCCAGATTTTTCATAATATATTAACGAAATGTTAACATAATCAAGTATAATCATTATGAATAATTATGTCAATAGAATGTATAAAAAAACATAAAGTTTTTCATTTATAACAAAAATTATATTGAAAAATAGGATAAATGTATTTAAAAATAGTCATAATAAACAAAATATTCACTATATTGTATTGGCTAAATATGCATAAAATTTATATTTTATATAAATATAACAGTGGGAAGAAATTACTTGATGTGTTTAAGACTATAATTTATTATTAAACCTTTATTTAAATAATACCTTATATTGCAATTTAATTTTTAGCATGATATAATTTGATAAATATACAAATTTGTAATATTTGCCGATAAAAGGACGGAAAAGGAGAAGTATTTTTAAAATGAAGCAGCTTGCAAAAACATATGAACCTCATGAAGTAGAGGATAGAATATACGATTCATGGATAAAGGGAAATTATTTTCATGCTCAACCGGATGAATCGAAAAAACCGTATACAATAGTAATACCGCCTCCAAATATCACAGGCCAGCTTCATATGGGCCATGCTTTGGATGAAACTTTACAGGATATATTAATCCGTTGGCGCCGTATGCAGGGTTATTCTGCTTTATGGCTTCCGGGTACTGACCATGCTTCTATTGCTACGGAAGCTAAAATAGTTCAGGCTATGGCTGAAGAAGGCGTTACAAAAGAAGATATTGGCCGTGACGGTTTTTTAGAAAGAGCCTGGAAATGGAAAGAAAAATATGGCGGAAGAATAATTGAACAGCTTAAAAAATTAGGTTCATCATGCGATTGGGAACGCGAACGTTTTACACTTGATGAAGGATGTTCTAAAGCTGTACGCGAGGTATTTGTAAGATTATATGAAAAAGGTCTTATTTACCGCGGAGAACGTATAATAAACTGGTGTCCGCATTGTAAAACGTCTATTTCAGACGCTGAAGTTGAATATTCTGAAAAAGATGGATTTTTCTGGCATCTCAGTTATCCTCTTGCAGATGGTTCTGGCGATCTTAAACTTGCTACAACCCGTCCGGAAACTATGTTGGGTGATACTGCTGTAGCTGTTCATCCGGATGATGAACGTTATAAACATCTTATCGGCAAAAATGTAATATTACCGTTATGCAACCGTGAAATACCTATTGTTGCGGATGAATATGTTGAAATGGATTTTGGTACAGGCGTAGTAAAAATTACTCCTGCACATGATCCTAACGATTTTGAAGTTGGTTTAAGGCATAATTTACCTATTATCAATGTTATGACTGACGATGGTATTATAAATGAAAACGGCGGAAAATATGCCGGTATGGATAGATATGAATGCCGTAAAGCTATAGTAGCTGATCTTGAAAAGGGCGGATATCTTGTTAAAATTGAACCATTAAAGCACAATGTAGGGGAATGTTATCGCTGTCATACTATAGTTGAGCCAAGAGTATCAAAACAATGGTTTGTTAAAATGAAACCGCTTGCAGGTCCTGCAATAGATGTAGTAAAAGAAGGCAAGGTAAAATTTGTACCAGAACGTTTTGATAAAATATATTATCATTGGATGGAAAATATAAAAGACTGGTGTATCAGCAGGCAATTATGGTGGGGTCATAGAATCCCTGCATGGTATTGTAAAGACTGCGGTGAAGTTATTGTAGCGCGTGAGAAGCCGGATAACTGTCCAAAATGCGGAAGATTAAGACTTGAGCAAGATCCTGATACATTGGATACATGGTTTTCTTCAGCATTATGGCCGTTTTCTACTTTAGGATGGCCGGATAATACTGAGGAATTAAAATATTATTATCCTACTAATACACTTGTAACTGGATATGATATAATTTTCTTCTGGGTAGCAAGGATGATATTCTCAGGCGTTGAACAGATGGGTGAGCCGCCGTTTGATACAGTATTTATTCATGGTATTGTAAGGGATTCTCAAGGACGTAAGATGTCCAAATCCTTAGGTAACGGTATTGATCCGCTTGAAGTAATCGATCAGTATGGAGCTGATTCATTAAGATTTACTTTAGCTACAGGCAATAGCCCTGGAAATGATATGCGTTATATGCCGGAGCGAGTAGAAGCCAGCCGTAACTTTGCAAATAAATTATGGAATGCATCAAGGTTTGTTCTTATGAATATTGATGAGGATATGCCTGCGCCATCCATTCCGGAAAATCTTCAAATAGAAGATAAATGGGTGATCAGTACATTTAATACTCTTTCAAAAGAAGTTACAGAAAATCTTGAAAAATTTGAATTAGGTATTGCTGTTCAAAAATTATATGATTTTATCTGGGATATTTATTGCGACTGGTATATTGAACTTGCTAAAATTAGAATACAATCGGATGAACAGCATGCTGATAATACAAGAAAAGTACTTGTATGGGTACTTTCTAATACATTAAAGCTTCTTCATCCATTTATGCCGTTTATTACAGAAGAAATATGGCAGACATTGCCTCATGACGGCGAGAGTATTATGATATCACAATGGCCATCATATGATGAAAAGCTTAATTTTTCAGCCGATGAAGCAGAATTGGAACGTATGATAGCTGCTGTAAGAGCTATACGTAACCGTCGTTCTGAAATGAATGTACCGCCTTCAAAAAAGGCTAAAATATATATTGAAACTGTTTTTGCAGATACTTTTGAAAAATGTTCTATGTTTATAAAACGTCTTGCATATGCGTCTGAAGTTGTAATAAATATACAGGACGATTTTAGTACAGCTGTATCTATTGTTACAAATGATGCAAAAATATTTATCCCAATGGGTGAACTTATCGATTTTGCAGCTGAAAAAGCGAGATTGGAAAAAGAATATGCTAATGCTGAAAAAGAATTAGCTCAGGTTATGGGTAAACTGAATAATGAATCATTTGTATCATATGCTCCAGCGCATATTGTTGAAAAACAAAGGCAGCAGGCTGAAAAATTAAATGAAAAAATTGCAATGATAAAGGATAGTATTGCAAAACTTCCTAAATAAGCTTTATAATAATGCCGGAGCATAAAATTATGCTTCGGCATTATCGATTAAAACTATAATTAATGAACAATTTATTCTGGAAAAAACAAATGCTTTTTGACAATGGTTTTGATTTAAATTAAGGACAAATTATATATTAAATTAAATCAAAGATTAATAAATATGAGTTTTATAAAAATATCATATTTTTTAATAGATTAAAAACAAATAATCGACTTAATTTATGGTGGTATCATAAATATACATATTTAAAGATACAGGTTACGATAAAGGAGGAGTGGGGCGCCCGCGGAGCGCATCTTTTAAGATGCGCTCCCTGCAAATGTTCCATTATGAAAGTTTAATAAAAAATAAACGGAGGCTTTCTTAGTTACAATATTTGCAGGGGCAACCGTATGGTTGCCCGCGGGCGCCCCACTTTTTACCGGTTCCTGAATACTATTATTTTTGCTGTTTAAAAACGTAAGTATAATAATAAATATTTTTAGAATGTGCTTAGTATAAATAAAAATAAACTTATTAATTTAATCATTGTATTGTAAATATCAAACATTCTTAATGATATTTTACATATTTTTTGTTTTATTTTTTATGAAAGGAACTGAATTATGACATATGAACAGGCGCTAAATTATATACATTCAAGGTTAAGATTTGGAATGAAAACCGGTCTTGACAGGATAGAAAGATTGTGTGAGCTTTTAGATAATCCTCAGGATAAACTTAAAGCAATACATGTTGCAGGTACAAATGGTAAAGGATCTACATGCGCTATGTTGGCAAGGGTATTGCAAACTGCTGGATATAAAGTTGGATTATTTATTTCGCCATATATAACAGATTTTTGTGAACGTATGCAAATTAGAGAACAGCCTATAAGCCATGATCAGTTAGCTGAAATAACAGAGCAGGTAAAAGAGGCTGCGGATAAAATGGAAAAAGAAGGCCTTTATGCAACTGAATTTGAAATAGTAACAGCTATTGCGTTTAAATGGTTTGAACAGTCAAACTGTCAATATGTAGTAATAGAAACAGGGTTAGGTGGACGTCTTGATTCGACTAATGTAATAAAAAATCCGCTTGCAACTATTATTACATCCATAGATTTTGACCATACTGATATTTTAGGCGATACTATAGAAAGTATTGCTATGGAAAAATGCGGAATAATAAAACCAAATGGGATTACTGTTGTTTATCCTAAACAAAATGAAAAAGCACTTGATATAATATTAAAAACAGCAGCTAAAAAGAATAATTCAGTTTGTATACCATCTATTGATGATTGTAAGATTTTTTCTTCTGATATTCATGGTACAAGATTTTGCTATAAAGATGAAATATATAATTTAGCTTTAGCGGGAGAGCATCAGATATATAATGCATTGACAGTTATTGAAGCGGCAAATGCACTTAAGAAAACCGGCGTGGATATAGGTCAAAATGATATTGAACATGCAGTATTGCATGTGAAATTTCCATGCAGGTTTGAAGTGATGAGTGAAGAGCCAATTATAATAATAGATGGAGCACATAATCCAAGCGCAATGCATCAGCTTAATAATACATTGCAAAAATTATTGCCGGATAAAAATATTCATGCTGTAATCGGTATGTTAGCTGATAAAAACTATGCAAAATCTATGTCTATAATCGCTCCGTTATGCAAATCTATAATTACTGTTGATATAAATAATCCACGTGCGCTTAAAAAAGAAGAATTATGTAAATATGTATCTCAATATTGTGCATGTTCATATGAAAATGATTATAAAAATGCAGTTAATAAATCTATAGTTAAAGCAAAAGAGGATAACGGAATTGTACTTATATGCGGTTCATTATATCTTGCAAGCGATATACGACCAATTATAAGTAAAAATGACATAATATAACATAATATAATAAATTAGTCCTACCTTTTACTACAAAATATTTATATATATAACCCTTATCATATTAATGATAAGGGTTATTTTTTATGTTGGAGGTGAAAAAATGATAATAACGTATAAAGATAATATATTAACCGCTTATCTGAAAGGAGAAATAGATCATCATACTGCTAAAATAATGAGAGAGGAAATAGATCCCAAAATAGAACGGTATAAACCTAAATTATTAGTATTAGATTTTGGTAAAGTAACATTTATGGATAGTTCCGGGGTAGGTTTAGCTTTAGGAAGATACCGTTTAATATCACAATATAATGGACAAATGAGAGTAGATAATACTCAGCCATATATTAAAAAGGTTATGAAATTGGCTGGAGTTGACCGAATATCGTCATTTGAAGGCCAACATGATAATGAAAAACAGACGGATAATATTGAAAATAAAGAAAAAGTAGAAAAGGAGGGATAAATTATGGCAACATGTATTAATGAAATGAAACTTACTATACCAAGTAAATCATCCAATGAAAGTTATGCAAGGGTAGCTGTATCGGCATTTGCCGCGCAGCTTGACCCTGGTATAGACGAGCTTGCCGATATACGTACAGCAGTATCAGAAGCTGTTACAAATTGTATTATCCATGCATATAAAGAAAAACCTGGGAATATTATTATTTCTACAAAATTATATGATAATATGTTAATAATAAAAATACGTGATAGCGGATGCGGTATAGAAGATGTAAACAAAGCAATGGAACCGTTATATACTACAGGAGGAGACGAAAGAGCTGGTTTAGGTTTTGCTGTTATGCAAAGCTTTATGGATAATGTTATAGTAAAATCAACACCGGGAAAAGGGACAATAGTCACTATGGAAAAAAAGCTGCGTCCTAAAATAAACCGGGAGAAACATAGTGATGAATGATCGTGATGCATTAGTTAATAATAATATTGCACTTGTTCATTCCTGTGCACATAAATTTAAAGGCCGTGGAATAGAATATGACGATTTATTCAGCGCTGGATGCGTCGGTTTAGTAAAAGCTTCAAAAGGTTTTGATTTTGACAGAGGTTTATGCTTTTCTACATATGCTGTACCTGTTATTTTAGGTGAGATAAGACGACTGTTTAGAGATGGAGGGACTGTAAAAGTAAGCCGTAGCCTAAAAGAATTATCACTTAAAGCAACAAAAGCAAGACAGAAAATGTCAATTGATTTAGGCAGAGAACCGACTATATATGAATTAGCTGAAAATTTAGGTATAGAACCGGCTGAAGCAGCTCAGGCGCTTAATGCATCTATGCCGGTAATATCATTAACGCAGGATGATGACGATGGCGGCGGACAAAATGATATAGCTATACCAAATCATGAGGAAGAAATATCAGATAAGCTTGCATTACAGGAAGTAGTAAAATCACTTAATGCTAAGGATAGAAAACTTATTGTATTACGGTATTTCCAATCAAAAACTCAATCAGATACAGCTAAAGTATTAGGAATGACACAAGTACAGGTTTCAAGGAGGGAAAAAGTAATATTAAATGAATTGAGGAAACAGCTTACCGGTTAAATAAAAATAAATCCCACTATAATTAGATTTTATAGTGGGATTTTATATTAATGAACATATGTAAATATAATTTATTAAATTATAAAAATACAAAAATTGTATTAAAATTCTATATTGTAAAAATTACAAAACAAAAAGGTACCTAAGAGGAGTGGGGCGCCTGCGCAGCGCATCTTTTGATGCGCTAAATGCAAAATAATAGATATTATTTTAGACAGGGTAAAAATATAAACAACGATTGTTTAAAGAACACCATTTTAAAAATTTTGAATTATTTTGCACAACGCAGCCATATACAATATGGCTGCACGCAGGCGCCCCATTTTAAGGTACCTAACTCTGTAAAGATATCCTAGAAAGGTATTAGCTATAGTTATTATATGGTTTAGATTTATATAGCTTAAAGGAAACAATAATTTAATTATATTTGAATATAAAATTTCAATTCAAATATTAAACTAAATGAACCAGAAATAAAAGTTTTTATTTGAAAATACCTGATGTTTTATACAATATCCGTTTATTTAATAATCACACGGCAAGAAATATAAACGATAGATTTATTAAATGATAATTATTAATATAACAAGAAATAGTATAATATAGATTAGATCATTATTCTCTAATTTTTATTGAGGTTATAACTTAAATTTGAGCGATATCAAATGGCGTTAACTGATAAACATAATAATTAAGCCAATTAGTAAACAATAAATTAGCATGTGCACGCCAGGTATAAGGCGGAATTTTTGTAGGATCATCATTTGGAAAATAATTATATGGAATCTGTGGATTTAGCCCTTTTTTGACATCACGAAAATATTCTTTTGCTAAAGTATCGCGGTCATATTCGGAATGACCTGTTACAAATATTTGCCGTCCATCGCGTGATACAACTATATAAACACCTGCATCAGCAGATTCTGATATAATTTTAAGGTTAGGAACTTTTACAATATCTTCTCGCAATACATTTGTATGACGAGAATGAGGAGCCATAAATACTTCATCAAATCCACGTAAAAGCGGATGATTTATTTCTAGTATACGATGGGAATATATACC
>CALWVB010000016.1 GCA_944384895.1 uncultured Clostridia bacterium
AAACTAGCCAATATATCCTTCTATCGGTATTTGCTCCTCCATATTCCCCTTTTGCAATTGTTTAAGAATATATTACATTCGCTTTAGCTGCAGTATGCGCGATACCTGTGTAATGGTATTTTATCAGCAGTCTCTCAAGAGACGCTGAATAAGATTTTACTAACAGCAATTCTTTTAAGGGCCGCTTTATCAGCGGCCCTTCTTGTTTGCTTATCTGCCGTAAACTAGCCAATATATCCTTTTAACGGTATTTGCTCCTCCATATTCCCCTACTGCTTTTTTATTGCTCCCCATTGTATCCGCATAATAATCCTCCTTTATGCCGCTTCTGTAGGCGGCTATTTTTACGATTGCCTCCTTACTATATCCGCATAATAATCCTCTACATAAAAAACGGTCATTTCCATACCGATATTTTACATTTGTTTTCCTGTCTATAATCATAAATGTGCCCTTGTGATTCATAGATCCCATAAGCTGCACTAATGCCCGGGATAATTGATAATATCATTTGGATATGATTAGGCCATACTTTAGCTTCTATGTTTTCGTCTGCTTTTTACTCATATAACTTTCTCAATCTTTGTCCTATGCCTGCCCGTTATTTCCCATATATCCCCTTGCCTTTGATACTTACTATATTATCCTGAATCGTACAACATATCAATAAAAGTAAAGATATGCAAATATTTTAAATAAAACATTCCGGCTTACGGTACCCTGTAAGGGGGGCGCCCGCGCGCAGCCATATGAATTATGGCTGCTTTACGCAAAATAATTCTGGCTGTATAGATGCTGTGTTTTAAAATAATTCTTGTTTCTCTTTTTATCCCTGCATATATATCCAATAATTATTTTGCGTCCCAGCGCGTCCCTTGCACGCGCTTCGCGGGCGCCCCCCCTCTGATTCGTTGCCTTTTTCTTCCTGCTATGCTTTGTTATTTTAATTTTGTTATCTTTTTCATCGTGCGATTTGTTTTACCTTAGACTGCTCTATATAATACCGGTCTCTCCATTTTAAATGTGTTAATCTATAGATGCCTTTCATAAAAAATCTCCTTTTGCTTTTGATATGGTCATAACCTGTATCTATATTTGCTAATGCACCTTTTCTTTTTAGGCTTTTCTGCTAAAGTATTCATTAAAAAATAGCGGAAACTTTTTATAAGTTAATCCGCTGTTTTTTAATAATATAAACTATAAAAATTTTTTATATATATTATTATCAAATTTAATAATATATTATTAATAAAATATTATTAAGAAGATACTACTTTAAAGTTTGCCGTTAAATAATTAACACTTAAATATTTTTCTGTCTGGGAAGTTGAGCCTTCCCAAGGTGTCCCATATATAGTAATAGTTCTATTTCCTGTACTTCCTACAGAAACTTTAAATTTTATTATTACAGAACCATCAGATTGTTGTGTTACACTAACAAGTGAATAGGAAATATTACTACCATATTCATTATATAAATATACTTTTTTAGTTTTACTATTAGCTGAAATAGTAATAGTTGTAGGTTCATTTGTTGCTACTTGCTGTGGTTCAACTGAAATTACTTCATATACTTCAGATCCTTGTTCCCAAATAACAATATCTCCTACTGCAGCGCCATCCAGCCTTGTATTGCCTAACGCCATAGCTAATGCTTCCCCATTATTTCCATAAGCTGAACCTATCATTTGAGACATTATATATCACATCCTTTTTTTATTATTAAAATATAAATTTAGATTAATTTATATTAACCTAAATTTTAAATTATACAATACTTTGAAAAAACAAATAACTAAGAATACATATAATTTTATTATTTAAAAATATATTCTCTGGTTTTATTATATACGTTTACATATACGATACCAGTGGGGCGCCTGCGTGCCGCCATATGAATATGGCGGCTTTATGCAAAATAATTTTCTATAAAAATATGTTATATATTAAAATATACCTAATTCTTTTATTTTCAACTCAAGCTTTAATATTTTAAAATTATTTTGCAATTAGCGCATCTAAAGGATGCGCGGCGCAGGCGCCCCCTTTTATCAGCAGTCGGTACTTTTGATTATATTTCTTTGTCTTTTTACTGATTTTGTTTATGTTTATATTAGTTTAATAATATAAATACGCTTTATAGATTAGCATTTATTAAATTATTTTTTGTATATTTATATAATTTAGTTATTATATAAATATACAACTATTATTTTATTATTTTGATACATAAAAAGCCGCCTCTTGAGATAAATCAATTCACGGCGGCTTTTTATGTTTTGGAGAAGGAACTAAATGAGAGTGTTTAATTTATATCAAAATAAAAGGAGGGTAGGTATTAAATATCTTATTTATCTGGCAATTTAATATTAGCATATAAATTTCCGCTATTTTACGACCAAATATTATAAAAAGATATTATTTATAAATGAAATAAATAAATTAAAATAATAAATTTTAAAAATAGCATGCGAGTATTTAAGAGAATAGAAGAGATATAAAGAGAAAAAACGAGTTTAATAATGTTAAATTAAATTTATGAGAATTTTCTATTGACATGTATTATTAAATATGTTATCATTTGTATCACCGACTGAAAATAAGCATGTTTATGCTTATTTTTCTTTAAATATATAAGTTATTGTTTATATTATATAAACCATTTTTTTATTTATAAGCTTATTGGAGGTATACGCATTATGTCAACCTATATGCCTAAAGCCGGTCAAATTGACCGCAAATGGTATGTGCTTGATGCAGCTGGCAAACCACTTGGCCATACAGCCGCTAAAGCAGCTTCACTTTTGCGCGGCAAGCATAAACCAATATTTGCTCCGCATGTTGATTGCGGTGATCATGTTATTATCATTAATTGTGATAAAGCAGTATTAACTGGTAAAAAACTTGATCAGAAAATTTATTATCGTCATACTGGATGGATTGGCGGACTTAAAGCTGTTAAATATTCCACCCTTATGGCTACACGTCCTGAATTTGCTATGACTTTAGCAGTAAATGGTATGATTCCTGATACTGTAATTGGCCGTAAAGCAAAAACTCGTCTTCGCACTTATAAAGGAAGCGAACATAAACATGCTTCTCAAAAACCAGAAACTTTAGAATTTTAATGACAGGAGGAAAATCTGATGTTTGACAGCAAGCCATTCTTTTACGGCACCGGCAGAAGAAAATCCTCTGTCGCTCGTGTACGTATTTATCCGGGCAGCGGAAATATTACTATCAACGACCGTACTATTGATGATTATTTCGGCCTTGATACACTTAAATTAATCGTCCGTCAGCCTTTAACTATCACTCAAACTACTGAAAAATTTGATATTGTATGCCGTGTATCCGGTGGCGGTGTTACTGGACAAGCCGGCGCTATCCGTCATGGTATTGCACGTGCAAATCTTGAATATGATGCTGAAAATTTACGTCCAATGCTTAAAAAAGCTGG
Organism: uncultured Clostridia bacterium; assembly: GCA_944384895.1. Lineage (GTDB taxonomy): Bacteria > Bacillota > Clostridia > Oscillospirales > Acutalibacteraceae > RGIG7067. The sequence continues at coordinate 3,461 of CALWVB010000016.1, forward strand.
TTTCCTTACTCGTGACCCGAGAATGAAAGAACGTAAAAAATACGGTCTCAAAGCAGCACGCCGTGCTCCACAGTTCTCAAAACGTTAGTATTTTTATAAGACAATTAAAGAAGTATTTAAACTTTTCAAAAGGTTTAAATACTTCTTTTTTATTTGCTTAATCATTATAACCCTCCCCTAAATCCTGCCTTTGAGAACAAAATAACTATAATATTAAAGCTAAACGAGACGTTATCCAGACAAAAATTGTCCGAGAATAAAAATTTTTGCTAAATCGGAGATTTTTTATTTATAGGTTATATGTCAAGTGGTCCAAGCGGCAGAATATTGGATACCTATTGAAATATATGCCAGTACAATACCTTATCATATCTTTTTTATATCTTCATAGCTTTTCTAAGTCTTAAGTCTTGCCAAAACCAATGGCTGTAATATTATCAGTCCCCATAAAATATCGGTATATAAAAATAAAAAACCTGTACGCTTTATTTTGCAGCGTACAGGTTTTTTCATTAGTTTATTTTATAATATTTATTAAAAATATTTTTTATTCTGCCTCTTTTACTTTCCGGTATTTTATAATATCAAATATCATAGATAAAAGATAATATCCCGCTAAAATCGGCATTAATAATTGACCGGAAATATTTCCGACAATATTATATACATATGCATACCCTACTATATATGGGAAACCAACTATTAAAAACAATATAAATAATATTGCTTTTGCAATAATACGGATCATATATTCTTTAGGCAGTAAGCGTTCCAAAGCTATGTATGCGCCTACTATTATCATAGAAATATATGTCGCCCATAATGAAGGCGTAGCCTGAAAACTTCGCGCAGCATCATAGAGAAATAAACCCAAAATATAATTGCACACAACTAATAATACAGGCACGCCCGCATAATATATTACATTAAGCGTTTTTTTCATAATGTTACTATACTCCTTAAATGTGATTTAATAATTCTCCTGTCCATGGAGTCTGATTTCGGTTGCATTGATGGGTTAAAACACATCCCACCTTCAATCCGCCTTCCGGGCTTACCTCTACCCAGCTTGACGGTGGTACAACAGACCAGTTGCTTGATGATATGGAAACATTATTTTTTGCCTGTGTTATTGTTCCCCCGGATTTTATAAAGCCATTCTGACCATAGTCAAGCCTTTGAGATACTACGTTTATAGTTGTATCATATCTTGTATATCCGCCGTCAATTTGTCTCATATCATAATATGTTCTTCCATTATAATATTCAGATGTATACGATACCGTAGTCCTGAATAAAATTCCTCCGGAATTATCATACCCGGTTCTTGTATTGCTGTCTGATGCCCTTGCGCTGTAAACATGTTCAAAAACAGTCGTAGCTTTTTCTTCCACTACCTCTGAACTCATTAGGCTGACTTTTTTGTCAACAACTTCTTCCAAAACATATCTTTCAGTTACAATGCCGGCTTGCTCATCAACCAATTTATATACGCTGTTGCCATTTTCATCAATGAGCGGTACTTGAACGGCTGCTTTTTTTACCTGGTCAATTGTAGTGATTGCATCAGCCCGCAATGCAGCGTCAGCGCTATACGCTTGATTAACATTGACTGCAAAAGAAGGAACCGTTAACGCCATGCAAAGTATTATTGCCAATATTAAACTTATCGTCTTTTTCATATATAACGTTTCTTATAAATGTGCTAATATGATTTGATTGTTTATTTATGAATATAAATCTATAAACTTTGGCTTGCATTGGCTCCACCTTCCTTTAACTATTGCACAATAAGTGTATCATATTTACATTAAATTGTCAATATAAATATAATATTTAATATATAGTAAAATTTATTGTATATTTTAATCAATCTATTGTTAACAAAAAGCCTGTAACTAATAAAAAGTTACAGGCTTAAATTAATTATATGCACATAAAAATTATTCAATAGCGCAATCAATATAATGCTGGAGCTCCTCCTCATCGCGGCGTTTTTTCTCCAACCTCTTAATAATACAATATGCTGCAGCCGTTGCAGCGGCAATAGCTGTTATACAGCTAACAATAATAAGAAATAATTTCTTTTTATCCATGAAAAAGTCGCTCCTTTCGTATATAAACTAGTAATAACCGGTTTTAAAATTATGATACTCTGCGGTTATGTAGTTATAATATAGTTTATAATAATCCTACTAGAAATGATACTATTATTTTATGAATAAGTCAATAAAATCCTTAATAAAACAAAATTTACCTAAAAAATATAAATAAAAAAAGCAGGGCTTACAGGCACTGCTTTTTGTTACAGATATTAAAATGGAAAAGATAAAAACAAAAATTAGTTCGCAGCCTTACGAGCAAGGGCGGACTTTCTTCTTGCAGCGGTATTTTTGTGTAAGATACCTTTAGCGCAAGCCTGATCAATCTTTTTCATTGCAAGCCTTACTTGCATATCCTTATCCTGAGCGCCGGTCTGTATAGCTGCATCAGCCTTTTTCAGCTGAGATTTAAGCGCATTTCTCTGCATTTTATTGCGCAGGGTTTTAACTTTAATAACTTTAACCCTTTTTTCAGCGGATTTAATATTTGGCATGGTCACACCTCCTTATGCTCCAGGGCTATTTTAATTCTCAGTGCATATTATAATAACATTTTAACAAAAAAAATGCAAGTATTTTCTTGAAAAAAACTAAAAAACATTATTATTTTTTATTGACATAATTTTTCAGATGTGTTAAAATATATTCCGTCGCTAAGCAGGTGTATATTCTGCATATGCGGGTGTAGTTCAATGGTAGAACCCCAGCCTTCCA